>JBIKIA010000199.1:0-8272 GCA_044361885.1 Prosthecobacter sp.
GCGCTCGATGAGGGCTTCGGTGGGCAGTTGCGCGAGGACATTGAGCAGAGCTTGTGCGGCCTCGGGTGTATCCATGCCTGCCAGGCTGGCGGCGGCGGCGCGGCGCACGTCGGGGTTCGGATTCCGTGCGGCCTGGGCCAGGCCCTCTGTCGCATAGGCATTGGTGATCTGCTCCAGGGCGGCGAGCGCACGCTGCTGCTGGCCGGGGCGGAGTTCGGAGCCTGTGGCGAGCTCGACGAGGTGGGCGATGGTATCGGGATCGGCGCTGCGGGAGAGTGTGCGATTCACGGCATCGAGTACGGTTTCATCCGTAGCAAAGGCGAGCGCGGAGGTGACGAGTTCGCGCCCATTGTCAGTGCTCAAGGCGTCCAGCGAGGCGGCCATGTGCAGTCGGGTCATGCTGTCGGGCTCGGCATGGACGGCATCTGACCAGGCCTGCATGGCTTCATCCGTGCCGAGGGTGATGAGTTCATCGCAGAGGCTGGCTTTCTGAGTGCGAAGGGTGGCGGCTTTTAATTCGGCGGTGATGTCGGAGAGGCTGCGATTGGTTTTCTGAGGGATGGGCTTGGAGATGGAAATCGTCTTCAAGCTTTCGACAGATGAGATAGCGGAGATGGTTGGAGCGACTTTCGAGACAGAGATCGAGGAAGGGGCCGACACCCGCCAGGAGGCGGCGAATGCAATGATCAGAACCGTGCCGAAGCAGGTGAGAAGCAGAGGCGTTTTCATGGCGGGTGTCGGGGTGGAGGGTGGGGATGGCAGGAACTGCTTAGCGAAGGGTGACTGAACCCGGGGTGAAGAGGCTGGCACCGCTGATGACGAAGTCGAAGCTGCGCTCGTCCTGGTCATCAGATTCGATTTTCAGAGTGTGGTTGAAGAAGCCGGTTCCCACGGGTTTGAAGACCACAGTGAAGGTCGTGCTACGGCCTGGCATGATCTGGGAAACCGGGCTGGTGGTGACCCTGAAGTGGACGGGAGCTGGCACTGGCGTTGGCTGTGGAACGGGGATGTCACGCACACCACCAGCCGGAGTGGTGACAGGTGTTACCTGGGTGAGAGGCACACGGTTGCCGTCGATGTTGCTGGCGTTGCTGATGCGCAGGATGTTGTGACCGTCATTGCGGATGGTGAAGGTGCGGGAGACGCCGACGCCAGGGCGGGTCGTGCCGAAGCTGGTGTGGTCGCCCGATTCCGGTGTCGTGTCGCCATCGGTGATGAGGATGTTGTTACCCAGCACGGTGATCTCGGGGTGTGCATTTTCCTGATTGAGAGTGAGATTGTAGCTGCCCTGGGCAGAATTGAACCCCTTGATGCGGATCACATAGTTACCTGGAGCCATGGCGGCACGGAGCTTGAAGCCTGAGATGCCGCTGCCGGGGAAGAGTCGGTTGATCTCAATCTGGCTGGTGGGAGTGATGTTGACGAAGCTGGCGGCGGTGCCGTTTTCATTCAGCACTTCAACGTTGACCTGGGCTGTAGGAACGCTGCCGATCAGGCTAGCCGTGTGCATGTTCATGATCGCATGAGTGGGCAGCGTGAAGCGCAGGCAGTCGGTATCATTATCGCGGTTCAGGAAACCACGGTTGGTGGAGCTGGCATTGATGCGAGTGGCCGTGGCGAGCGTGTCGCCATGATCGTCCGGCAGGCTTTTGAAGGCATCCACCAAACCAAAGCCAGTGAAGCGATCCCAGCCGCTGGCTCCCATGTCGCGGCAGCCATCGATCATCAGGCGCTCGACTTGGGCAGGGGTGAGAGAGGGCTTCTGCGAGAGGATCAGCGCGGCGACACCGGCGGCATAAGGGGCGGCAAAGGAGGTGCCGCTGGCAGAAACGGTTCTGCCGTCTGCAATGTCCGGCACCCCAGTCCGCAGGACAACGGCGACTTGTTCGCCAGGAGCCATGAAGTCCACACTTTGAGCGACACGACGTGTGTCGCCACTGAACTGTGAGAAGGTTGACCTTGAACCTGAGCGGTTCGCGGCTCCGACGCCAAGCACGGAGGGACTGCTGGCAGGCCAGCCAATGAATGGAAACAGCGAATAGAACGGAATCTCCTCAACGCCATTGCCCGTGGATGCGAAGTGGATCATGCCTGCATCACGAGTGGACTGAAAGACCTCGTCCGCCGCCCAGCTCGGGAAAAAACTGTATGAGTGGACGCTCACACGAGCACCGATGGACTCCGCCCATTCCAAGCCTTCGATGATGGCACTGTCACTGCCGTCGATTCCGATTTTCCCGTCATCACGCAGAAAGGGAATGGCAAAGCGCACAGACACACAGCGCACATCCGGTGCAATGCCGCAGGCACCGAGACTGTTGTTGACCCGTGCCGAGATGCAGCTCGCCACCATGACCCCGTGGTCATGGCCGGGGACGTTTCCAGGGCGGGTACCACCGTTGGCGATGGGTTCGTCTGTGAAGTCACGGCCAGGGATCTGATTGATCTCCGGGTGGTTCTGCTGGATGCCGCCATCGAAGACAGCGACGATGATGGCGTTTGAGCCCGTGGTGACATCCCAGGCCTTGACGGCCTTCATGTCGAACCCGGCAAGACCATTGGAGCTGCCGACATTGTCCAGGCCCCATCCAGCGTTTGCGAAAAAGCCTGGATCATTAGGCACAAGCGTGGAAACAGCGCTATGGCGGAAGTCCGCCTGGGCCATCTTCACCATCGGATGCGTCACCAGCGTGGCGGCGAGATCCATGACGGCGGCACCGTCGCGCAGATTCGTGCTCACTTTATAGACGCCGTCCCGGCTAATCTGGCGCACACTGGTGATGGCCGGGTTCCTCAAGGCCTGGAGGAACTTGGGCATCGTCTGGCCGGGCTTGAGTTTAACCAGCAGCGACTCGGTTGGTGAAAGTTCGTGACCTTCGGTGGAACGCAGCACTGGCGAGACAAAGGCCGCTTTGCTGTTCTTTGAAAGCGCCGAAAGAGTCGCCCGTGCCTGCGTGGCCTTTTGCTGCGGGGAGAGTTGGGCGGCAGCCGTAGGTCGCACCAGTCGTGCCCAGCCTGCCGGCCGGATCTTCTGGATTTCCTGCTTCTGAGCATCTGCGACGACGGACTGCAAGTCCGCTAGTTTGACGCTGGTCTGGGTGGTGTCTGCCTGCAGGACGATGCGACGTCCGGCATGATGGGTGACGAAATCCTGAGCACCCGCATGAAGGGCGGAGAGGGACAGGAGCAAGGAGACGAGGAGGGTAGGTTTCATGGGATGGATCTGGGTTAAGTTTGGCGGGGCGTTGATCGCCCCATGCCACCCGGATGCATGTCCCCTCCGCGACTTGCGCAGATTCTGAAAAAGATCCCCGTGCCTGCTATCTCACCCGCTGAAACTCCGGCAACATGACGACGCTCCACAGCGTGTCTGCGAGCGACTGCTCGGTGAGTTCGTTCCCAAGGGCGGCGGTGATCTCGCTGAGCTCCATTTGGGTAGGCTCGCGGCAGAGGGCGCTGAGATAAAGCCAGCGCGTGAAGGCGGGGAGATCGTCCCATTGCTTCTTGGCGAGCAGGTTCTTTGCACCACGGGCGAGGGTGTCCGTTAAAATGGCACCGTTGGAGAGGTCGATGGCCTCCAGGGTGGTGAGGTCATCGGGGCGCATGGAGACGATCTGATCGCGGTTCGGGCGGCCCAGGGTGCGCATGAGGAAGTCACTCTTCATGAGGCTGGCGCGGATGGGCTGCTGGCTGCCGAGCGCGGCCTGCGCGAGCAGGGAGGGTGCTTCACGATTCACGGCGGCGGTCCAGACGGGCAGCGCTTTCACGACAGTCACAGGCTTCCAGCCTTTCGGTGGCAGGGCTCCGAGACGGCCTTCTTTGCCCGCAGGGGAAGCGGTGTGGAACTCCCAGCTTGCGTCGGTGAGGATCTTTTGTTCGGGCTTTCCTTCCAGACGGATGCGGGATTCAAAGAAGGCTCCGGCGGCGTTCGGGCCGTTGCCAGCGTTCTTGGCGATGATGACGATGTTGTTGGCACCCTTCTTCAGGGCTGCATGGAGGGGCACGGCTTCGAGCTGGTTCCAGTTGTCCCCGCTGCTGACTTTCCGGTTGTTCACGTAGAGGTCGAAGCTGTTGTCGGCGGTGACGACGGCGCTGGCGCTGGTGGGCTCGGCATCGAGATTGAAGGTCGTGCGCAGCGTGACGGTATCGCCAGCGGCAGGGGGACCAGCCTTGGCGCTGTCTCCCCAGATCCACTGGGCGCCGATCTTGATGTCTTTGGCAGCGGCGGGGTCGAGTTTGCCGCGCATGACAGGGGCATCCATCTTCGCGGGAGCCGTGCCGGTGAGGTGCCAGATGGCATCGATGAACTGCTCTCCACTGAGCCTCTTGCTGCGCGGGCCGGTGTAGGTGAAGCCGTGGTCGTCGGCTCCTTTTTCCACCACTTCTGCGCGGCTCTGATACGCCTGACTGGTGGCGATGTGCGCCAGCGTTGCCCGCAGGTCATAGCCGTGATCACTCAGGTAGGTAGCGAGGTGGTCGAGCAGGTCGCTGCTCCAGGGCTCCGTCTGCATGGCATCCAGCGGATGCACGATGCCGCGCCCCATCAGGCGATGCCAGAGACGGTTCACCAGCGTACGGGTGAAGCGGCCATTGCCCGGATGCGTCATGAGTGCGGCGAGCTGCTTCAGCCGCTCCGGCTGCGTGGCCGTGGCATCCACCTGGCCTAACTCAGGGAATAACCACGAGGCCTGCGCGAACTTGCCTGTGGGCTTGTCACAGCGGGTAATGTCCAGCGGGCGGGTGGAGTAGATGGCGGCCAAACCATAAGCTTCGTCCAGCTTCCAGCGGTCGATGAACGAGTCGTGGCAGGAGGCACACTTCATATTGATGCCGAGGAAGCTCTGCCCCACGCTCTGGGCGAACTGGATCTCCACCGTCTGCCCCGCGCTGACCTCACCGCGCCATTTGATGCCGTCGATGAATCCCCGGCTCTCGTCCCCCGGCGGGGCGATGAGTTCCCGCGTGAGCTGATCCACCGGCTTGTTCGTGGCCAGTGCTTCGTAGAGCCACTTGCTCACCTGCTTGCGTCCGCCCGTGATGAAGCCTGTGCCGCCGTAGTCGTTGCGCAGGAGGTCATTCCAAAAGGTCAGCCAGTGCTCCGCATAGCCGAGATCATCGCTGAGCAGCGCCTGCACGAGCTTGGCGCGTTTACCCTCAACCTTGTCCGCGAGGAACTTTTGGAGCGCCTGCGGCTGCGGCAGCAAGCCAGTGAGATCGAGATAGAGTCGGCGGGCAAAGGTGGCGTCGTCGATGACTACGGGCAGGGGCTTTTGATGCTTGGTTAGGTAGGCATCGAGGATGCGGTCGATCGCGTGATCACGTCCCGGTGCGGAAGCGGCGGGCAGCTCCGGTTTGCGTGGAGCCAGCGTGGGCTCGTAGGCGGGCTTTTTGAAGGCGAAACCTTCCTCCCACGGCACGTCAGCCGCCACCCAGCCTTTGAGCAAAGCGATCTCCGCCGCGCTGAGTCGATCTCCTTTTGGTGGCATCTGGTCGTCGCTATCGGTGGAGAGGATGACCTCGATGAGGCGGCTCTTGTCCACACTGCCCTTCGTGATCACCGGGCCGTTTTCACTGCCCTCCAGCAGATCGGCACGGGAGTTGAAGGAGAAGCCGCCCTTCTTCTTGTCGCCCGCATGGCACTCGGCGCAGTGCTTTTTCAGCAGTGGCACAATCTCATGGGAAAAGTCCACCGCACGGGCAGTGATGGAGGTCAGGAGCAGGAGGGGCAGGGCGCGAAACATTCGCAGAGAGAAACGAAGCCAGACAGCACACTTCTTGCGCCCGAACTCGCCGCCCTGTCTGTGCCCCGTTTTCCTCAGTATCTCCCCGAAGAGGACGGGCCATCATCGATCTTGATTGGCGACTTTCATGCCCCAACCGGATGCCACGTTGTCTTGAACTCAATGAGCCCGCGAATTTCCTCCGCGCCCTGCATCTTGTCCGCGAACCAGTCGATGGGCTGCTCAGCTTTGAGCAAATGCACGCGCTTCACGCTTTCCGCAGCGCCGAGACGCAATGCCTTCCGTTCTTCGGCATTCGCCACACCGCTCAATGCACGAAGATGCTCATGCGTGGCAAAGGTGGGCAACATCTCGCTGCGCTGGCCGGTTAGCAGGTTCACCACGCCGCCGGGCAGGTCACTCGTCGCCAGCATCTCGCCCAGCAGGATGCTGGGATACGGCTGCGTCGTGCTCGCCAGTGCCACGACGCTGTTGCCACTCGTGATCGCGGGAAGGATCAGCGAGACGAGCGCCAGCAGTGGGGCGTCATCAGGTGCGATGATGCCGATGATGCCCGTCGGCTCCGTGACGGTGAAGTTGAAGTGCGATGAAGCCACGGGGTTCACGCTGCCGAGGATCTGCTCATATTTGTCCGTCCAGCCCGCGTAATGCACGATGCGTTCGATGCTCGCCGTGACCTCGCGTGATGCGTCGGCCTTGGAACTGCCACCCAACATGATCGCTTCAGCAAGTTCAGACGCACGCGCCTCGATCATCTCCGCCATGCGATAAAGGATCTGCCCACGATTAAAAGCCGTGCGCTTTGCCCAACCCGGCCCCGCCTTGGCCGCAGCCTCCACGGCATTGCGCAGGTCTTTGCGAGTGCAATGGGGGATGTTCGCAAAGAAGACGCCCTTGCTGTCATTCAGCTCAGCCACGCGTCCGCTCTCACTGCGGACAAAGGCACCGCCGACGTAGCATTTGGGGGTTTTGGTGATGTGGAGTCGTGACATGATGAATCAGACGAGTTTGAGATAATCCAACAATCCCTGCTTGCCGCCTTCGCGACCGAAGCCGCTCTCCTTGTATCCGCCGAAGGGGCTGGTGGGATCGAATTTGTTGTAGGTGTTGGCCCAGACGACGCCGGCCTTGAGCAGGGTGCTCATTTTCAGAATGCGGCTGCCTTTGTCCGTCCAGACTCCGGCGCTGAGGCCGAAGGCGGTGTTGTTGGCTTTTTCGACGGCTTCTTCAAGTGTGCGGAAGGTGAGGATACTGAGCACCGGGCCGAAGATTTCTTCACGCGCGATGCGGTGGCTCATGCTGACGCCGGAGAAGAGCGTGGGTTTGAAGAAGAAGCCCTTCGTCGGAAGTCGGCACGCACTTTGATGCATCTCCGCTCCTTCCGCGACGCCAGTCTTCACGAGTTCGGTGATCTTCGTGAGCTGCTCGCGGCTGTTGATGGCACCGAGGTCGGTGTTCTTGTCCATCGGATCGCCCACACGCAGCACGGCGATGCGGCGTTTGAGTTTGGCGAGCACTTCATCGGCGATGCTTTCCTGCACGAGCAGTCGCGATCCTGCACAGCAGACATGGCCTTGATTGAAGAAGATGCCATTCACGATGCCCTCCACCGCCTGATCCAGTGGCGCGTCATCGAAGACGATGTTCGCGGCCTTGCCGCCGAGTTCCATGGTCATCTTCTTCTCCGTGCCTGCAAGCGAGCGCATGATGATCTTCCCGACCTCGGTGCTGCCGGTGAAGGCCACCTTTGTGGTTAGCGCATGATTGATCACCGCCGCGCCGGTCTCCCCTGCCCCACTGACGATGTTCACCACACCATTCGGCAAGCCCGCTTCCTGGCAGATCTCGCCGAACTTCAGCGCGGTGATGCTGGTGGTCTCCGCCGGCTTCAAGACGACACAATTCCCCGCCGCGAGTGCCGGGGCGATCTTCCATGCGAGCATGAGCAGCGGAAAATTCCACGGGATGACCTGCCCCACGACTCCATGCGGCGCGAGCTGCCTGCCAGGCGCGAGGAACTCCAGTTTGTCGGCCCAACCCGCGTGATAAAAGAAATGCGCCGCCGCCATCGGGATGTCGAAGTCGCGAGATTCCTTGATCGGCTTCCCACCATCCAGTGTCTCCGCGATGGCAAACTCCCGCGCATGATCCTGCAGCAGCCGTGCGATGCGATAGAGGTACTTGCCTCTCTCCTTGCCAGGCATCTTGCCCCACACGCTTGTGAAGGCTTTCTGCGCTGCCTGGCACGCAGCATCCACATCGGCTGCATCCGCGAGCGCGATGTCGGCGATCTTCGTCTCGTTCGCTGGATTGATGGTGGTGAAGTAGCCGCCCTTCTTCGGTGCCATGAACTCTCCATTGATGAAAAGATCGTAGCGCTTCTTCAGCTTCGGATCCGCCGTCTCCGGTGCGGGATCGAACTCCCAGAGATCGCCAAAGACGAGTTCGCGGGCAGGATTGGCCTTGGGCTTGGATTTAGAAAGGGTCTTGGGCATAACGTCTTTAGTATCCTTCGGTGGCGTCGCTGAAGT
>JBIKIA010000354.1:0-5264 GCA_044361885.1 Prosthecobacter sp.
GTAGTCGGAATGAATGAAATCCATGATGCTGCGGTTCTGCTTCAGGACCTCTTCAAAGAAGGCCTTGGGTTCCTCCTCCATCGCTTCTCGCAAGGCCTTGTCCGTCACGTGGGTGACACTATTCATCCTGTCCAACCCCAGCCATTGCTCGACGAAGTTTTGGGAGAACCTCCGTGATCGCGGGTCCGCCAGCATGCGCTTTACCTGAGCCGCCAAGACCGCCGGTTCCCTGAGCTTTCCCTCCTGAGCGATTTTCAGCAACGCGTCATCGGGGATGCTGGACCACAGGAACACCGAGAGACGGCTGGCCAACTCCAGCTCGCTGATATTCGCCAGGGACTTCGTCTCGTTGCTCGGCACGCGCTGAGTCAGGTAGAGGAACTCCGGGGTCGCCAGCGCAGTCGCCAGCACTTCCACCATCGCATCTTCGAAGGTCGCGAACCCCGGACGATTCTTCGCAAACAGGGCCATGAACGGATCGACTTCCGCTGCGGTGATCGGCCGCCGCCAAACTCGAGTCAGGAATCGATTCAGCACCTCGCGGCCATAGACTTGCTCGTCGCTCTTGTGCTCGCTGGCAAAGAAGATGTCCGTGTGGGTCTTCGGCGGCCACTGCTCGTAGAATGGAGCGCTGATCTCGATGTAGTCGATCAGCACCCGCAGAGGCTCATCACCGCCGGCTGCATTCGAGACATTCTGAATGTGCAGGAACTCATCGCGTCGTGGAAACGTGGCGCTGAGCTTCCTGAACGGGTTGCGCTGGATGTCGGCCAGAGGGATGTCGAATTCAATGAACTGGGGATTGTCGGCCGATGCCGTTACGGGGATGTCGCGCTCGCTGGCGACCTGCGAAAAGTTAGCGTTGTTGCTGGTGTGCGCACTGAACATCAGACGAAGCGATGCATGCTCGTCCGGGTTCATGGATGAGCGCCCGGCACGGATGCGCACACGCATGGTGCCTTCGTCGGGAAGGAAGCGATCCAGGTCCAGCTTCACCTCGCTGGATCGAGGCAGCACCAGCACGACCGGAGAAACGGCAGGCGTTTGCCCGCCGATAGCGTTAGCCTGCGGCATCGACTTTCCAGCGGTATAATCAACACTCTCGCCGGTCTCGCGATGCAGCAGCTGCTGTTGATTCTTGGGACGCCTCCCAGGCTTCTTCTTGTCGGGCTTCTTGGCATCCTCAGCTGCCTTTGCTGCCACCGCCTTCTTCATCTCGTCCTGCATCGAGATGATGTAGGTCACCGGTTGCGGACGCTCACCGCTCACCGTGGCCCGCTTGATCGCCTTCAGCCCGAACTCGCGATACGTGTCGAACTGCATGGCGGACATCTGCAGCAACTCCGAGCTGTTCTTGAACCCGTCCTCAGACGTGGACTCCGGCGGCAGCTTGTTCGGCAGAGCCGAGGGCAAACCCAGCAGGTCCTGCAAGGCGTAGTTGTATTCGTAATTCGTCAGTCGTCGAAACGACGAGCGCTCCTGGCTGTTGCGACGCACGACAGACGCAGCATTGAGTTCGGCGCTGAGCCAATCCGTCAAGCGTCCGCGGTCCCCATCCGCGAGCGCATAGTCCGGCTCATCCTCGGGAGGCATCTCTGATTTGCTCAACGCATTAAACACCTCGCGCCATCGCTCCACGTCAGGGCCGGTCAGCAGGTCGGGATTCAGCGTGTCGATGCGAAGTCTGCCCTTGGCCTTCTCGGGACCATGACAGGCCACGCAGCTCTTTTTGAGCATCGGTGCCAGCGACTCGTTAAACACGGCAACATTCGCCTTTGGAATGACGTCGGAGGCGTGCGCGGCTGCCGGGGTGTCTTTCAAGAATCGGGACTTCGCGCGCCCTTGTTCACGGGTCGTTTCGAGAGAGACTGGAGTCTCCTGCGAAGTGGCCGCATGGAGCGTGCAGACGCATCCCAACACCAGCAGGAGCATGTGCTTCAGGGCGTTCATAGTGACCTGAATCGGAGATGTTGACGAGAGTCAACGCTGTGAAAAAACAAACGCCAGAGTAGCACTGGCTCATCCTGTCGTTGCGACTCGCACGCTCCGGCGGTGGCAGGGAAATCCTGCGGTTGAAATGAAAAGATGCGGGTCATGAGAAGGCCGCCTTGTGTCCGCTGGATTGGGGGGGCAGGCGTGCTGAGGAGGGAGTTTGCGAATGCAGAATTTCAATACGCGGGCACTCCACTTTTCCAATCACGCCGCCGTGAAGATTCAGCACTTGTGTTGATACGAAATCACAAAGCCCATCAGGCACCCGGCACGGTGGCGATCCGTAGCCATCTGCTAGGAAATTGCTTTTGCGGGTGCCGGACCGAATTGGCCTTGAGCGTGGTTCGAAGCCGGGAGGGGCGGGAGGCGTGAACAAGCAAGATGCAAGCGCATGTTAGGCGCATCGCAGAATTGTATGAGGAATCGAGCTGAAATGGTTCACTCGCTGGTTTGAACCATCCCCCCCAGTTCTTCCCGCCCTCGCTTCACCAACTCTGGTGGCTTGAATGAGCACCTTCGGCCTTGCTGCCAGAGATTCAGGATACCTCTGCTTGCCTGTATTCATGCTAAAACTTGGAGGCGCTCCAATGGGAGAAGGCGCGAGTAAGTGATTGAGCGCTTCATCGGTTCTGACTTCCGCTTGTTTCCTTGCCAGCTGATCAAATACCCGCTTTGATCTTTTTCGATCCCACCCATCTCTGGCGGTCAACGTCATCCTCTCACTCTCTCCGCATATGACTCGTAGCCTTCTGCTGACCCTATCCCTGACGTCGTCGATGCTGCTCCCGGCCGCACCACCACCGCTGCCGAAGGCGGTGACGAGTTTTGGAGCGGCGGTGTGCGAGGGATTTGTCTATGTCTATGGCGGTCACACGGGAAAGGCACATGAGTACTCGACGGCGTCTGCGAGCGGGGCGCTGTGGCGGCTTTTGCTGACGAAGCAGGATGCATGGGAGGTGTTGCCCGGCGATGCGCCGGTGCAGAGCCCTGGGATCGTGGCGTGGCAGGATCAAGTGATTCTGGCGGGCGGAATGCAGCCGCAGAATGCACCGGGAGCGGACCAGAAGCTGATGTCACTGGATCATGCGGCGCTCTTTAGACCAACGACGAAGACTTGGACGAAGCTGCCGTCGCTGCCGGAACCGAGGTCGAGTCATGCGTTGGCAGTGATCGGCGATCAACTCTACATGGTGGGTGGCTGGCCGTTGAGCGTGGGTGCACCGAAAACAGAGCCGAAGCCGGACGGACCACCGGCGAAGAAGTGGCATGACACGATGGCGGTGTTGGATATGTCAAAACCGGAGAGCGGATGGCAGACACTGCCGCAGCCATGGAAGCGACGAGCGCTGGCAGCGGTGACGTTTGCCGGAAAGATCTGGTGCATCGGCGGGATGACGGAGGACAACGAGCTGTCGTCGGTCGTGGATATCTATGATCCGGCGACGAAGCAGTGGAACAGTGCACCACCCGTGGGTGAGACAGAACGAGCGAAGGCCTTTGGCTGCGCGGCCTGTGTGGTGGGCGGCAGCTTGTATGTGAGTCCCGAAGGCGGGAAGATCTATCGCATCGGCGCGGATGCGAAGCAGTGGATTGAGTGCGGCAAACTCGCCAAGTCACGCTACTTTCATCAACTCATCGCGCTGGATGACACCCACCTGATGGCGCTGGGCGGCACGTCCGGTGGCAAGCCGATGGATGACGTAGAGATCGTGACGCTGGATCAACCCAAGATCGCGCCCTGAATCTGCATGAAACGTTCGCTCCAAGCATTCGCCTCCGCCTTGATCCTTGTAGGAATGCTACGCGGACAGGCCCTGGCCGATGAAACAACGAAGGGTGTGGACTGGCCACAGTTTCACGGTCCGGCGCGCAACAACACAACGCCTGAAACGGGCTGGCGCAAAGAGTGGCCGAAAGAGGGCCCGCCAGTGGCGTGGCGGGCGAAGGTGGGCGCGGGCATGGCATCGTTTGCCGTGGTGGACGGGCGTGTCTTCACAATGGGCAATGATGGCGAGAACCAGGACACCCTTTTCTGCCTCGATCTGGCGAGCGGAAAGCCGCTCTGGCGGCATGACTATCCCTGCAAGAGTGCGGCTCATCAAATGCCCATCGTGCCCGGTGGTCCGAGCGCCACGCCCTGTGTTGGCGACGGCAGAGTCTTCACCGTCAGCCGCGAAGGGGATTTGTTCTGCCTGGACGCACTCACGGGCAAGATCGTGTGGCAGAAAAACCTTTTGCGCGATTTTCACGGCCTGCGGCCTGTCTATGGCTATGCGGGTAGTCCACTGCTATGGCAGGGAAAGCTTTTCCTCGATGTCGGCGGAGACGTTGGATCGACCGTCTGTCTCAACGCTGCCAATGGCGAAACGATCTGGGCTCAAGGTGTGGGCGAAGCGGGCTACTCCACACCGGTGGTGGCGTCGTTGAGCGGTCAGGACAGGTTGGTGATGTTCAAGGGCCGGGAACTCGCGGTGCTCGATCTTCAGAAAGGCAGCGCCATCGACAGCTATGCGACAACGACGAACGACTTCTGCAACTGCGCCACCCCCGTTGTCACTGCCAGCGGCATGATTTTCATTTCGCACACCGGCAACGATGGCTCCACCGGATTGAGCTTTGATGGCAGCACGCTGAGTGCAGCGTGGAACGTGCGTGACCTCGGTCTGCTGTACAATTCCGGCGTGCCGTGGGGAACCAAGGCACTGATGGTCTTCAACGATTCCAAGCGCGGTGTGAATGACCTGCGCTGTCTCGACCTCACCACCGGGAAGGTCTTGTGGCAATCCGCTGAGGTGGCCAAGGGCACCGCCATCTCCAGCGACGGTCATCTCATTGTGCTGAGCACCACCGGCGAACTGCAACTCTGCCAACCCTCGGACACCGGCATCAAGGTACTGGCGCTGGCGCCGGTGCTCGAAAGCAAATGCTGGGTGCTGCCCGTGCTCTCCCGGCACCTCCTGCTGTGCCGCAACAACGCCGGGGATGTGGTGTGTCTTGATCTGCGCCAACCGTGATCGATCTCGGCTTGCGCATGCGATATGGCCGATCTCATGGGATCCGCCTCGGGGATCGCAAATCATAGTGTAATTCTTTGGGATTCCCCCGCAAATGTCCGACCCCATCGAGTAGAGGTGTAAGACACACCCATTCGCATGAAGCCACGACGATCCAACGAACTTGTGCATGGAGAAAGAGCAGCAGATGACCTGGTGCGAATTTGGGCATACGCGGCCGATCAGCTCATCGCGATGCTGGTCACGGCCAAGCCGTTG
>JBIKIA010000219.1:0-7696 GCA_044361885.1 Prosthecobacter sp.
CAAGGGACTCGCCGCAGCAGTGTCCATGTATGATGCCGCGCGTGTCGTCGGCAGTATGGTTCGCCACATCTCAGATGTGGATCGCGCCGCTTTGGAGAAGGATGACATCAGCTTCAATGTGAACCTCATTCTCGGCGGTCAGATCAAAGGCGGCCCGCACGAGCTATTCATGATCTATCCGCAGGGGAATCCGCTGCGTTCCTCACCCGACTCGCCTTATCTTCAGATCGGCGAGAGCAAGTATGGCCGCCCCATCCTGGATCGCGGCATCAGCTACGAGAGCACCACCATTTATCAGTCCGCCAAGTATGCCCTGCTCTCCTTGGAGGCCACCATGCGCTCGAACGCCACCGTGGGGCCTCCTGTCGATCTCCTGCTTTACAAAAGTGATGACCTACGTGTGTCTCTCTATCGCCGACTCTACAGTCACGATCCCGATTTGATCGACATCCACAACGCCTGGGAAAAAGCTTTGCGCCATGCCGTTCATCAACTCCCCGACATCCGCTTTGACGGCGGCGATCCCGGCACACCCAAGCCAGGGACCGAGCCTCCAGCTTGGCAGGAGCCAGCGAATCCAAGCACCGTCAACCAGACATAGCTTTCTAATGAAAGGGTTTTGAGCAGGGAAGCAGAGTCACCTTGGCACGCTGGCTGCGACATTGACGAATTCGCCCGTTGCATCCGGTCTCGTCGTCCCCATTCATCCGCCACTCATGCCCTCCATCCAGCCCCGCCGCGCCGGCATCCTTGTTCCTGTTTTTGCCATCCGCACCGCTGATGATCTCGGCATCGGAGACACGGGCGGTGTTTGTGAACTCATCGACTGGGCGGCGGAGATCGGGCTGGGCTTTGTGCAGTTCCTGCCGATCAATGCCACGGGCGGCGACAGCAGTCCCTACAATGCCATCAGTTCCATCGCCCTGGATTACCTGACGCTAGAGATCACGCCGACGATCGTGCCGGAGATCGAGGACAAGTTTTACCGCACCACGGTGCGCTTCTTGGGCGGTGATGCGCTGCAGGAGGGCCCGGTGCAGTATGACAAGGTGCGGAAACTGAAGACGAACCTGCTGCGCCATGGCTACAGCCGGCTGACGAAGAAGACGAAGCGGGGCAAGGAGTTTGCGGCTTTTTGCAAGGCGGAGGCGAGCTGGCTGGAGGACTACTGTCTCTTCCGCGTGCTGATGGACATTCACGGGCATGAGGACTGGCCAAACTGGCCTGAGGAGACAAACAGCGGTGCGAAGGCCCGGGCCTGGCTGGCGGAGCAGCGGGTGACGCACGCGTCGGAGATCGAGGAGAAGCTCAAGTGCCACGCCTATGTGCAGTGGCTGTGCTTCAGCCAGTGGCGGGCGGTGCGGGCCTATGCGGCGGAGCAGGGGGTGAAGCTGATGGGCGATGTGCCCTTCGGCATCTCGTGGTGCAGCAGTGACGTGTTCTTTGAGCCGGAGCAGTTTAACTTGGAGTGGTGTGGTGGTGCGCCGCCGGAGACGTATTTCAAAGATGACTACTTCGTGCAGCGCTGGGGCCAGAATTGGGGCATCCCGCTGTATCGCTGGGATGTGATGGAGGCGGACGGCTTTGGCTGGTGGCAGCGCCGAGTGAAGAAGCTGACGGAGGTCTTCGACATCTTCCGCATCGACCACGTGCTCGGCTTTTACCGCATCTACAGCTTCCCCTGGAGGCCGCAGAGGAACGGGGAATTCCTCCACCTAACGGATGATGAGACCAAGGTACTCACGGGCGGGCAACTGCCGCATTACATCGAGCACGCTGACGATACCGACGAACATAAAGCGGCGAATATGGCCGCTGGGGACAAGTATTTAAAGGTGATCGTGTCCGCCGCCGCGCCCTATGAAGTCGTGGCGGAGGACCTCGGCACCGTGCCTGACTACGTGCGCCCGCATTTGCTCGGACTCGACGTCCCCGGCTTCAAAGTCAGCCACTGGGAGGACGACGGCCACGGCCATGTGCAGCTCGGCAAAGATTACCCGAACTGTGCCTTCACGACTTACGCGACCCATGATCACGAGCCCATGAAGACCCACTGGGAACATCGTCGTCGCGACAGCCAAAGCCCCGACGAGGGCGACCGTTATCTGGGCAACAAGGAGTTGCGCTACCTCTCTGAATTTGCCGGGCTCCCCATCCGCGAGGGCGACTGGCCCGCCTATGATGATCATGTGCGCCACTGCCTGCTAGAGGCTCTGATGGCCAGCAACGCTCGTTACGCCGCCTTTATGCTGCCCGACCTCTTCGCTCTGGAGGAGCGCTTCAACGTCCCCGGCATCGCCAGCGGCGTGAACTGGAGCGCCCGCCTGCCCATGACCATCGCGCAGATGAGGGCGGATGAACCCTGGAAGGCCGAGAGCGCCTGGATGGCTGAGGCCGTGAAGCGGACGGGCAGACAGCCGGAATGAGGCAAGATCAGTCGGTGGGCAACGTGTCATCTTCGTCCATGCCCACCACCGCTGACCTCCCCGCCGCCCTGCTCGATCTCCTTCACCAGTCGTCTTTGCCTCTGACATTGGCGGAGGTGGTGAAGCAGTTGCGCGACGTCGTGGGGGCCAAGGTGGCGAAGAAGGACGCGGTGCTGGCTGCTTTGGCTGGCCTCACGAGCGTCCGTTCGCTGCTGATGAATCCACGCAAGCCAGCGGAGCTGAGCTACACCGTGCATGAAGACGCGCCGATCACGGCGCATCTGCTGGAGCACTGGGTGCGGTCGGCGAAGAAGCCGCTGAAGTTCCCCGATCTGCGGAAGAAGCTCGCGCCAGCCTTTCACGCGCACTTCGATGCGGCGTTCGAGGGCCTGATGGCGCAGCAGCGGCTCTTCCTTCTGCCCAAAGCGATCCCGCTTGTGCTGGCGACGCGGCCTTCCGCGCGGGATCTGATCGACACGGCGACGCTGAGGCGGCTGCGCCTGCTCGTGCAGCAGGTGAATACGGTGAGGTCGTCCGCATTGACGGTGGAGGGATTGATCGAGTGGCTCGACGGCTCGACTCCAGCGCCTGCCGCTGATTTATCGGCAGAGCTCACATCGGAACTGCTTCGAGAGTGGTATGAGGCGGATGCGCGGCGCTCCTCCACCCGCATGGTGCCGCTGCCGCAGACCTGGGCGCATTATGCCGCATGGGCGGCGGGTCATGCGCAAGTGGCTGATCTTCAACGATTCCGAAGCATGATCGAGAGGCTTTACAACGAGGGGGTGATTTGGTTAGAACCCTGTGAATATCCGCAGGACCTTCCCGAAGAGGAGCGCGCTTTGCTCGTGCCTCTCGCCATCGGACCCCCCGGCTTCGCATGGAGCTGGGTCAGCCTTACTTGATGTCATGACCACCACCTATCTTCCCTTGAATCCCTTCCTCTCTTCCAGCGTCGGCGAGGCCGAACTGTGGGGCTCACGCGAGTGGCTGGACGTGCCATCCATCCACGCTTATGCGGCGACAGATCTCAATGTGATGGTGGAGATGGTGCGTGCCACAAAGAGGACCCGCGTGCGCTTCGTTCGAGGGGCTGGCGGTGCGGGTAAATCTCACCTCTTCACGCGTCTGCGCCGCCATGCCGGCGACACAATCTTTTACGCCTATGTCCCGAACCCACCGCTCCAGTCGGAGACGCTGGAGGCCTTTGTGCTCGGGCGGCTCATCGCCAGTCTGCGACACCCCGCCCGTCATCCCAATGGCGGCGCCTCGACCTACAGCCAACTCCGTCTGCTGGCCTACGCGCTGCTGCGCCCGGTGGTGGAGCAGGACGTGAGCCTTTCCCAACTGCACGAGGCGTGGAGCGGCATCGCCATGGAGGAAAAGAAGGACCTCCTGCATCAGGCGCTGCTCCTGCTGGAGGCGGATTTTCCGTCCGTGCCGCGCAGTGTGCTGCGCGCCATTTTGACCGTGCTGCGCGATGACAAAGAAGCGCTCGCCGCTCAATGGCTCGCCGGGGCGACCTACCTCACTGAGGCAGATTTAAAATACCTCGGCGTGCCCGAGGCGCTGCGTCGCGAAGACTGCGCCGTGGTCATCCAGCTTCTCGGGAAGCTCTCCGCCCGCGTCGGCATGCCCTTCGTGCTGGTGATGGACCAGCTCGATCTCATCGCCTCATCCGCGCAGCTCGATGAATTCCAGCGCCTGCTCTTCTCGCTCATCGATCAGAGTGAAAACTGGGCTGTGTTCATCGGTCTCGTGGCCGAGCGCTTCACCGCCTGGGATGCTGGGCTCACGCAGGCGTTGCGTGGCAGGATCGGCGTGCCCGATTCATCGGCACCCCTCGGCTTCCTGCTGCCAGTCACCGATGTCCTGCCCATCGGCGGCGAGGATAAAAAAGCGCTCCTGCTTGCCCGCCTGAAGTCACCCGCCCTCGCTGCCCAGCGTGCCAAAGATGGCATCACGTCAGAGCTGCATCCGCTCACGGACGGCGACCTCACGCGCCTCACGCAGGGCGGGGCCGTTTTCCCGCGTCACCTCATCGCCGCAGCGGGGGATGTTTATGAAAAGGCCCTCAGCACCCCTGCTCCAGTAGCTGCACCTGCGCCAGTCGTCGTGACGCCTGAAGTGGCCAAATCTGCGCCTGTGGCAGCCGCCGCAGCACCCGCCCCGATGGCAGTATCGCCGCCGCCTGATATTCCTGGAGCTAAACAGACGCTGACTTCCGCCCCTCAGCGCATTGAAAAGCCAACGCTACCAGTGACCGCGCCTTTGCCCGCGAGTGTCGTCGTGACGCCACCAGCGATCCCGACACCACCCCCTCAGCCAATCGCAACTGCTGCTGCTCCAGCAAGACCCGCGCTTGCTGCGAAGGTGGATGAGCTTTTGCAAAAGCACCTCCTCGAAGGTCATGGCGAAACCACCGTGGACAGTGCCGTCGAACTCGGCCAGCGCGTGAAGGATCTGATTGAGGTCATGGCAGGCCAGCCCGTGGACTTCCGCGACAGCGACATGGGGAAGAACTTCCCCGGCTTCGATGGGTCCGACTTCACCGCCTCCTGGAATGGCGGACAAGTCCGCGTGGTCACCACGAATGCCATGCGCAACAGCTTCATCGCCGTGCTGGAGCGCCTGCAGGAGGTCGCGGGACGCACGATTTTGCTGCGCCATGCCGCCGCCGCCGTGACGGGACAGCTCACCATGGAAATGCTGAACGCCTTCAAAGCGAAGAACACCTTCCATCATTTGGCGAGCACCGAGTCCGCCCTGCTCGGCGCACTCGGTCGCCTGCTCGCCTCATTGCGTGAGGGCATCCACAACAGCCTCCACACCGAGCCACCCGCCACACCGGCAAACATTCGTGAGGCTCTTCGGAAACATCCTTTGCTCAGCTCCTGCCGGACCTGGGAGCATCTGCAAAAGATCCAGACTCATGCCGAGAAGCCCGTGATGGCCGCCGCTCCAGCCGGAGGCGTCCTCTCCAGCATTGCGAATGGCACGCCAGCCAAGCCGAAACCTCCTGTGCCCGAATCGCCGGCTGCAAAGCCTCCCGCATTCGTAGTCGCACCACCGTTGCCCCCAGTCACTGAAGCAGTTTCAACCGAGGCAAAACCACCCGCAGCCCCCGTCGTGCGTCCCCTCGCCACCCCCCCAGGAAAGCCCGTCGCCAAGCCCATTCGTCCACCCGTGAACGGCAAGCTCCCGCCGCCCTCGAAGCCCGAGGGTTGATCGTCGGGGCAAGATCGCTCGTTGCCAGCCGTAGGTTTGTCCGTGTTTCGCCCCCCCGTCATTGTCTCTCTACTCGCCCTCGCCGGGATCTCGTCCGCTGCGGACAAGCCGGTGAGCTTCAATCTCGATGTGATGCCTCGGCTCATGAAGTCAGGCTGTGCCTCGGGAAACTGCCACGCAAAGCCCGAGGGGCAGAACAACTTCAAGCTCTCCGTCTTCGGATACGACCCCAAGCACGACTTCAACGAGATCGTGCGTGATGACCGGGGCCGCCGGCTTTTCTTCGCCGCACCGGAGGAAAGCCTCCTGTTAAAGAAAGCCACGGGCGACGTGCCCCACGAGGGCGGTGCCCGTATTGACAAGAAGAGCGAGGCTTACCAAATGCTCGTCGCCTGGATCAATCAGGGCGCGCCTTTCTCCCTCGAAAATGAGCCCGTGCTGCAAAGCGTGAGCGTGGAGCCGCGCCAGCAGAGCTACAAAAAGAACGCCGAGCAGAAGCTCAAGGTCACCGCCAAGTATTCCGACGGCAGCACCCGCGATGTCACCGCGCTGACGGAATACCTTTCACAAGATAAAGAGATGGCTGCCGTGGATGAACACGGGCTCGTGAAGGTCGGCACACTCAGTGGCGAAGGCGTGCTCGTCGTCCGCTACATGGGGCTGGTGGATGTCGCCCGCGTCACCGTACCTGCGGACAAAACCTACCCTGCCGAGCGCTATGCCAAGCTACCGGTGAACAACGAGATCGACCGCCTCGTGCATGAGCGGCATCAGAAGCTGGGCCTGCTGCCTTCCGAGACCTGCACGGACGAAGAATTCCTCCGCCGTGCCTCGCTGGATCTCATCGGCAAACTGCCCTCCGCCGAGATGGCGAAGCGTTTCATCGCCGACACTAGCGCGGACAAGCGCAGCAAGATCGTCGATGAGCTGCTCAACGACTCCAACTACGCCGATCACTGGGCCGTGAAGTGGGGCGATCTCATCCGCCCAAATCCCTCCCGCGTCGGTGTGAAGCCCGTCTATCTGCTCGACACCTGGTTGCGCGAAAGCTTCCGCCAAAACAAGCCCTACAACACCATGGTGCGCGAGCTTCTCACCGCCCAGGGCAGCACGCACGACTACGGCCCCGTGGCGATCTTCCGCGATAAACGTGAGCCCGTGGACACCAGCGGCTTCGTTAGCCAGATCTTCCTCGGCGTGCGTCTGGATTGCGCGAAGTGCCACCATCACCCGAGTGAAAAATGGACGCAGGAGGACTACTTCCAGCTCGCCGCCTTCTTTGGTCAGATGAAGCGCAAAGGCCAGGGCATCTCCGCCCCCATCTCCGGCGAGCCGGAATACTGGTGGTATGGCGGCAAAGGCGAAGTCACCCACCCCATCACCGACGTCGTCATGACGCCTAAACCACCCGACGGCCCCGAGATGCCCTACGTCGAAGGTCAGGACCCACGCGAAGCCCTCGCCGATTGGATGGGCAGCAGTGACAACCCCTTCTTTGCCAAAGCCATCGTCAACCGCATCTGGTCCGACTTCCTCGGCCGTGGCATCGTCGATCCCGTGGATGACATCCGCGTCTCCAACCCGCCCACGAACGAAGCCCTCCTTGATTGGCTCGCCGAGGACTTCTCCTCCCACGGCTATGATTTGAAGCACCTCATGCGCACCATCGTGGCCTCGCGCACCTACCAGCTCAGCACGCAGCCGAACGAAACGAACGTCGCCGACAACAAAAACTACGCCCGCAGCCTGAAGCGCCGCCTCGCCGCCGAAGTGCTGCTGGATGCCGTCAGCGATGTTACCGGCCAGCGCGACAGCTTCAGCGGCCTGCCGCCCAATGCCCGCGCCGTGCAGACCTGGAATCACAAGCTCGACAGCGACTTCCTCGATGCCTTTGGCCGCCCAAATGCCAGCCAAGAATGCCCCTGCGAACGCGAAAGAAAGCCCAGCGTCGTCCAGGCCCTGCACCTGATGAATTCCAACAGCCTGCAAAGCAAGCTCACCAGCAGCGAAGGCCGCATCAACAAGCTCGCCAAGAGTGACCT
>JBIKIA010000225.1:0-7553 GCA_044361885.1 Prosthecobacter sp.
CCAGACATAGCCGTAGTCATCGGCGTAGATCCAGTCGCCATAGGGGCTGAGTGTGTCGAAGAAGAAATCGATGGAGACATCGACCTCCGCGTGCGCCGAAGACACCGGCACGGCCACCGCGAAAAGCGCGGCACATAACCAAAGTTTGAGGAGTTTCATGATGGGTTGATGGGGGTGTTACGTGTGCTTGGATGCAGCGTGGGAGCATTCATTCAGTTTATCTGTGATTCATGGTGGGCTGGTGGCGCAGGATGTTGTTTGGGCACCGGCTTCTCCGAGCTACTGCTGTGCCTCCCCGCCTTTCCCCATGTCACTCCTCGAACGTCTCTTTTCCATCGGCCCGGTCCGCAAAGCCATCTGGCAACTGTGGTATCCCTTTCTAACCCGCCGTTTGCGCGGTGAGGAAGTGCTGTTTCTCAACTACGCCTTCGAAACCGACCCGCCTGTCGGTTTGAAACTGGAGCCAGATGACGAGCCGAACCGCGCCTGCATCCAGCTTTATCATCATGTGGCATCCCAGGTGGATCTGCGGGGTAAGGTGGTGCTGGAAGTGAGCTGCGGTCATGGCGGAGGCGCGTCATGGCTCAAGCGCACGATGCAGCCCGCGAGCTACACGGGGCTGGATCTGAATCCCACGGGCATCGCTTTCTGCACGCAACGCCATCGCGTGCCCGGGCTCCGCTTCAAGCAGGGTGATGCGCAGCGATTGCCTTTTGAAGACAGCTCGCTGGATGCGGTGATCAATGTCGAAGCCTCACATTGCTACCCGGACTTCTCAGGCTTCCTCGCCGAGGTCGCCCGTGTCTTGAAGCCCGGCGGACACTTCCTTTATGCCGACTTCCGCTTCAGCGATGGCTTCGCTGAATGGGAAAGCGCCATCGCTCAAGCGCCGTTGCACACTGTGCAAACACGCGACATCCGAGATGAAGTCCTGCGTGGCATGGAGGTCAATGCCGCGCGCAGTGAGGCGCTGATCTGTCAGCGGTTGCCGCGCTTTCTGCACTCGCTAGGGCGCGACTTTGCGGGCATCCCCGGCTCGCGTGTGCATGAGGCGTTGAGGAGCGGTGAACTGTCCTATCGCTCGTGGTGCTTCCGGAAATGAAACTCATGGCAATGCCCTTCATCGGGAGCTAGGGAAGCATCATGAAACTCGAACAAGGTCAGATCTGGAAGAAGGGCGATGAATACATCCGCATTGTCGAATGGGCGCGCATGTCCATCGATTATAAGCTCATGAAAAACCCAATCTCCAAGGTCGGCACGGTGCATCGAGCTAAGAAGAAGGAATTTTGTCGGCTGCTTAAAGGCGCGGCGCTGGTCATGCCGGAGAGATCTGACCCACCCGAGCCTGAAGTCATGCCGCCTGCGCTTTGACGCACGCGGAGCACTGTGAAAGAGTTTGTCAGCGGCTGATGACGGTGATTTCCCGGCGGTTGGCGGGGAGCTGGCGGGCGTGGAGTTCGCCGGGGGCGAAACGCCGGGCCTGCTGGAGGAGAGCAGGTAGCTGAGACTCGACCTGGCCATCGTTGATCTTCAGGGTAAGGGCCAGCCAGCGCGGATAGAGCATGTGGGAGAGCCGCTCGACGTATTTGAGGGCGAGTCCGGGGTGGAGGTTCATGTCGGAGGCGAGGAGATCGATCTGCGGGGGGAGATCGCGGGGGGAAATGTCGCCAGCGGGGATGGGGAGGTGGGTGTAGTTCGGGTGGGCGAGCACGCGGGGATCCATGGCACCAGTGTCCACTCCGATGACTTTCATGCCGCGCTGCAGGAGTGCCCAGGAGGCTCCGCCGGGAGCGCTGCCGAGTTCCAGGGCGATTTTTCCACTGAGAGCCCCGGGGGCGGTGAGGTCGAGCCAGGCGAGTGATTGCTCCATTTTCAGCCAGGCACGGGAGGGAGCCTCGGGCGGGAGGGTGAGGCGGCTGAGGGCTCCGGGGCTGGGATGAGCGGCGGGGCTGCGGCGGTGGATGCCAATGAACCAGGGCTCGGTCTCGGCACCCATGATGACATCAAGGATGTGCTGGCCGCGCGGGGCGAGTGGGATGAGCGGGGCGAGATCAGCTTGGATACGGTCGATCTGAGGCCAGACATCTTCGGGGACGCCGTCCTCGCTGTAACAGCGGGGGAAGACGTGAACGGCAGCGAGGTCGAGGGCCTGGGATTGAACGAGGGTGGCGACCTCTGCTGCGCTGCGTGCCATGCCAGCGGACCAGCCGCTCACAGCGGAGAAGGAGGCTTCGAGCTCGAAGTCGGGGCGGGGTTCAGAGCGTGCCTTCCAGGTGATGAGCTGGGGGCGCATGAAGGCGGGGGTGAGCCAGCCGCCATGACGTGCGGCGACCTCACGCTTCAGGGAGGGCTCAGAACCGGCGCGGCAGGTGGCAAAGACAAACTCGGGTGTTTTCATCTGCTGATCTCTGGCACGGTTCGTGGGCACAAAAAAGCGCGACCTGCATGAGGTCGCGCTTCGAGGGGGAGGCCTATGAGGCGAAAATCAACGGTAATAGGGTTGGCCGTTCTGGTAGTAACCCGCAGGCTGGCGCTGGTTGTGGTAACCCTGCTGCTGATTGTAATACTGGGCGTTACGCTGGTCTTGGGAGTTGCCGATGGCATTGCCGCCGAGGGCGCCGAGGCCGGCACCGATGGCTGCGCCTTCCAAGCCGCGACCGCTTTGATTGCCGATGATACCGCCGACAGCAGCGCCGCCGAGGGCACCGACGACTGTACCGGTCTGAGCATTCGGGCCGGTGGCACAGGAGGAAATGGAGATGATGGTGAGGAGTGAGAGTGCGATGTTTTTCATGTTTTTCATGGGGATGACTGGACGGTAGTTAGTCGAAACAAGGAGTGTTTTTGTTCATCTAACATACGTTTTTTATCGCGATGTTGGATTCCAAGGAAGGAAATTCGCCGCAATATGCAGGGGAAGAGGTCGTTTTGGTGCGCCCATGAAAACCTCTTTGCTGCTTGGTTCCCTGTTCCTCCTGACTCTTGGTGCTTCGGCTGCCGATGCTCCACTGCTCGCCGTGCCTGGCGCGGTGATTTATGAAAACAAGCTTGATGCCGCCCCTGCTGCGCCTTGGAAGGCCGCGAAGGGAAAGTGGGAGGTGGTGGAAGGTGTGTGGCGTGGCTCGGAGCTGGTGGAGGACAAGCATGGTGCCGTGACTCGTCTACCGAACCAACTGAAGGATTTCATCATCGAGTATGAGTTCAAGTTTGAGGGCGCGCGCAGCACGAGCCTTTCCATCAATGCCATGAAGGACCACATGGCGCGCATCATGATCACGCCGAAGTCGGTGACGATTCAGCGGGATGACAATGACCATGAGGGACCGGACAAGGCGGTGATCTTTGCCCGCTTTGAGGCTGATCTGGCTCCGGGCACCTGGCACAAGGTCCGCCTGGAAATGGTGGGAGATGTGATGGTGGGCAAGGTGGATGACCTGGTAGCCTGGGGCAGCAGCGAAATTTTTAAGACGCCGAAGGCATCCCCTGGTTTCACCGTCGGTGGTCAGTCGCTGGATCTGCGGAACCTGAGCATCCGTGATGCCACGCTAAGTCCAGGCTGGGAGTCGGCGAAGGTAGCTTTGCCGAAGCCCGGTGAGAAGGTGGCCACTACCTCCCCCTCTTCCGCGAAGGGCAAAGGTAAAGGAAAGGGCAAAAAGAAGGCAGAGTGAGGCTAGGGCACCTCCACTTTTGACTTTCAAAAACTCCTCGTCTCCGTGTTGGGGAGAGGAGTTTTTTTGGGGGGTAGTGCCCGATGATTTTTTCTTGGTGTGAAAAAGGGGATTGACGCCTGAGCACCAATCCCGCTAAAGAACTATTACCGCCAATTTCCGTCCTCCCCGATCTTCCCCATGAGCGAATCCGAAAACCTGCCAACGCCACCGCCACCGAGCTCACCGAAAACCTCCGCCGTCCCCCTGAAAAAGGAGACAGTGCGCATCACTCTGCGCGCACGCCCGGGTGAGGGGGCCGTACAGCCTCGTGAATCCACCTCTCCGGTTAATCCTGTAACTTCGAGTGTGACTCCGAAGAAGGCCACAGCTCCGATTCAGCTCCCTTCCGCTCCGCTGCCGCCTCCGGCCCCAAAGGCATCCACCTCTCCGGTGAGACTGCCCCCGCCCGTGATGCCTGCGCCCAGCGCGCCTCCGGCGGCCACGGTTCCACTGGCTCCGCCTCCTGCCCCTGGTGCCCCGCCACCTCCTCCCGGTGCCGCCCCTCGCCCGCCTGCGATGCCCACGGCCCCTTCGGCTCCGCGTCCACCTTCTGCACCGTCCGCTCCCCGGATGGAAAGTGGCGCAGCCACGGCACCTCTGGCGAAGACAGTTCCCCTCAAACCAGTATCAGCTGCGCCGCGCACTCCTGGCACAGGCACAGGCCCGATGGTGACCGCTCCTGGTGGCGCTCCCACGGCAGGCCTGCCTAAGGCCACTGTAAAGCTGCAACAGACGCAGCCGATGTCCCGCCCAAGTATCTCCGCTCCACCCAGCGCACCCGTGAAGCGCACTGCTTCGGCGGACTCCGAGCAGTTCTATAATGACGAAAAGGATCCTGAAGAAGGCTTGGTTCCTCTTTCAGTTGTCTGCCTGCTGCTTTCCGCTGTGCTACTGGTCGTCCAGATGTTTGGCAGTGACCGTGTGTCCTCCAGTAATGACTCGCCCATCATGGTTCCGTCCGCCAATCCGGTGAAGTGGGAACGCATGAACGAGGACCACACTTGGAGCAACGATTTCAGCAAGAGTCTGCCGCAGGTCCCCCAGTGATCGGCGGCATCCGCTTGCGTTGATTAAATTTCTTCCTCTGACCTAACTTCTTCCCGCTGACTTTCATGCCCCTTGCCCTCTTGGTTTTCGTCCTCGCCGTCGCCGCTCTTGCTTTGAACTTCCTCGCCAAAAGTGGCGGTGTCGGATTCTGAATCTACTTCCGCGAAGTAAACATCGCTATTCTTGAGCCACCTCAGTTTCGCTCATGCCTATGCCGTATTCGGCTGAAACAGGGGGTCCAGGGCCAGAGGTGTTTGGGATTGGTGCGGCCACTTTGGATGATCTCTGGGTGGTGCCAGACTTTTCTGACACGGAAAGAGTGCAGCAGGCAAACGGTCACAAGCTCATGGGTGGAGGCCCTGTGGCCACGGCTCTCTGTGTTCTATCTCGTCTGGGGCATCGTACGGCTCTGGTGGATGTTTGCGGAGATGATGCGGCAGGAGATTGCATCATCGACGATCTGCAACGGTGCGGCATCTCGACCCACATGATGCGGAGAGTGGCTGGCGCTTGCTCGGCTCGGGCCTTAGTGCTTGTCCGGCATACAGACGGAGCGCGGCAGATTGTTTTCCAGCCATCTTCTGCTGGAGAGCCTGTGCTCGATTCCTCGATGAGGTCGGCAATCCGAAGCGCGCGCCTTTTGCACCTCAACGGACGTCATGAATCAGCAGCGCGTGAGGCGGTGAAGGTGGCTAAAGATGCTGGAGTGATGATTTCCTTCGATGGAGGCGCCGGGCGTTATCGGGAGTCGATCCTCGATTTGGCGAAGGAGAGCCAGGTGCGCATTGTTTCTCGTGACTTTGCTGAGCAATGGACCGGAAAATCTGAGATGAGCGCCATGTTGGAACTCCTTTCTAAGCCGCCAGCGCAGGTGGTCGTGATCACAGAAGGCATGCAAGGAAGCCATGTGATCTGTGCGGATGGGACGACACATTATCAGCCAGCTTTTGAAGCCACACGCCTTGTGGATACCACGGGCTGCGGAGATGTGTATCATGGTGGCTTCCTCCACGGCTGGCTCAGCGACTGGGGTATGCCGGAATGTGCGCAGTTTGCCGCGAGGCTAGCTGCCATAAATGCAGAGGGGCTGGGTGGCAGGCATGTATGCCTGAGCACCACACCATTAATTGCGTCCTGAGCCTGGGATTGGCCCATCAGGACCGACTTTGAGCCAGCCTTGGCCAGGGATATAGGCACGTCCGATGGAGGATCGAACGACATTCTTCCATAAACCGGGGTCTCCGTGAGTTTTGATACGATTTGGGTCTCGCGGTGCCGGGCGTGCTTTCTTTTTTTTTTCGGCGATGGAAGCGATGCCTTCATTCATACCCAACCGGGCCACGGAGTCACTGATGGCAGTGGAAATTTTAGTCGTGGCTGGTGGGCTGACAGATGAGCCAAAAGTAGAGATTTCCAGGCTGTCTTCCATAACCAAGGAATCGGCAGTAACGCCGCCCGGGCTGAATCCGAATTTAAACCGATCTAGAAGGGGTTTAGGCAGGGTGGTGCTGGGAACTTTGGAGACTCCTTCGGAGTGCTGAAAGATGGTGATTTCCGCATCAATGGACTGAATTTTGGCCTGCCTTAGGGTGGTGCCAGTGCTAAGGAGAACCTCAGGAATGATTACTCCAAGGGATTCTTCGCGTGCCCGCTGAATCGAACTGAGGAAGGCTTTGGCCAAATTGTTGCGATCTATCTGGAGGAGTTCAACCTCGGCTCTCAGCTTTTGATTTTCGTGGCCAATGATCTGCCCTGCAGTGATCAGTGCGGAGGCTTCTTTGCGTGCGGCCATCCAAGCTTTGGTTTGCTTGATGCTTTCTTCAGCCACAGCAAGCTGCTGCCTGACAAGAACGACTTCCTTTTGGGCGTCGTCCATTTCCATCGTGTACGCCCAGAAACTAGCGCCGCTGATGAGAGCGATCAGACAGAAGCCATAAACAATGATTTTGCCATCCATAGTGCTTTCAAATCATGATTATTTGGAGGAACACCGAAAAGTGCTATGCGGAGCCCCCCTTGGTGCCCGAAGTAGGTCTGCCTCCGCCGACACCTGGGATGGAGTCATAGCGCAAGCGATCCAGAAGATCCGGGGGAAGAGCCCTGGTAGGCACTTTGGATACACCCTCTGCATGCTGAAATACGGTGATTTCCTTGTCCACGGATTGAATCTTGGCGTTTTTAAACTGCTCTCCGGTACTGAGTTGGATCTTGGGAAAGCTCATCCCTGCGGTCTCAGTCCTTGCTCGATCTACGGAGCTTTGGAAGACTTTAGCGATGTCTTTACGCTTCGATTTAATGGCGTCGACTTCTGTGCGCAGGGCTAGATTGTCGCGCTCAATGACACGGGATGCGGCGAGAAGTGCGGATGCCTCTTTTCTGGCGGTAAGCCAAGCTTTGGCCTGCTTGATTCCTTCTTCAGCAACTGCTGATTGCTGGCGGGCTGAGATGACATCTTTCTGGGCGTCATCAATGCCCATGGTGTAGGACCAAAAACTAGCACCAGCAATGATGGCGACAAGACAGAGTCCGTAAATAATGACTTTTGCATCCATGTAAGTCGCAGATAGGAAAAGGTTTACTTGAGATGACGAGCACGATATTCGTCGAGTTCTTTCTGGAGGACTTCGACATCCTTTTGAGCCGATGCCTTCTCCTCCGTGAGGCTGATGGTTTGCTCGCGTAGCGCTTTGATGTGGGCGCGCAGTTGATCCATATGCGCCTGCTGAGGGTAATTATAATCCCCCAGATTGCCGACCGCTGCAGACTCAGTCTGAATAGACTTAAGAATGGAGT
>JBIKIA010000200.1:0-8157 GCA_044361885.1 Prosthecobacter sp.
TGATCAAGGAGGTGACGCCGTCATTTTCGGGAATGGTGTCATTTCGCCCGTCCTCACCAGCATCATCGTCACCAGCGAGACCTTCGTCCACACTGACACGGAGATAGAGAGGCCCGTTGTTCTTAAACATGGCCTTCGGAATGTGGACGAGGTAGCTGCCCGGACGGATGAAACTGAAAAGGTATCTGCCGCCATCAGCCGTGGTGGTGGTGACGAGAGGGATGTCAGTCTTTGGATCCTGGGTGGAAATGAAGAGCTGTACTTCGACACCATCAATTCCCTCGCCGCTGTCTGCGAACCCGTTAGAATTGTTGTCCAAGTAAACAAGATTGCCGAGGGCGACGGGACGGAAGAGCCCGATGTCAACGGTGAGATCGCCGTTGACATCGTCACTGTCATCACTGGTGGCATCGAATCCGGTCTCAGTGGTGGAGTTGGTAGGGGCGCTGTCGCGTGTGAGGAGAATGCGACCGGTGCTGATACCGTCCACATGAGGCTGGAGTGAATCGACGGAGTCCTCACCGACGTTATCGTCACCTGCCTGCACGCCTTCGAGGCTGAAGAGACCGCGGATGTTGCCGGTGATCTGGAACTGAACGGCGGGCAGATGCACGAAGTATTGCCCCTGCCACAGAGTGGAGAAGAGATACTTGCCACCATTGGCGGTGACGGTGCTGGCGACAGGCTGGTTAACACCTGGGGTCGCGCCCCAGTTGTAAAGTTGAACGACGACGTCATCGATCCCTTCGCCGTTGTCGAATCGACGATTGCCGTTGGCATCGTCAAAAACAAGGTTACCAAGGGACATGACACCGGGCTCCACGAAGCCGAAATCGACGGTCATGTCACCATTGGCATCGGTGCTGTAGGCGGCAGTGGTGATGTTGTCGAGGTCACCACCAGATTTGGATTCGACGCCGATGTTGGCATCACCGACAGGCTCGGTGCCGGGACTGAGAACAATCAACGGGCTGACCACGGAGGTGCGTGAGCCTCCAGACTGAATGCCGTTGTCATCTCCATCAATTTGATTGTCGAGATTGATGGTGATGGGGCTGCTGAAGCCTGAGTTGGCCAGAGGCTGGCCATCCGCAAAGTTCGAAACGGGCAGGACGATCTGATAAGTGCCGGGAGTCTGGCCGGAGAAGTAGAAGTGTCCGAGGGAGTTGGTAAAGGTCCAGCCGATGCGCAGCTCAGCACCATTGGCACTGTTGCCGTCTGAATCACGCCAGAGTTCGGCGCGCACACCAGGGATGCCGTTTTCACCGGCATCGTGGATGCCATTACCGTTGGCGTCATTCCAGACCACGCTGCCGATGGACATGGATTGGGCGAGGGTGGAACGGGGTTTGCCCAAAGCAAGGTCACGCGGGCCGGACCAGATCTCGTTGTTGGGACCAGGCGGGGTTGGGATGGGAGCCTCGAAGAGGTTCACTGTTCCGTTGGGTGCGCCGACAGGATCAATGCGCAGGAGAGCACCGCTCGCATAGGTGCCGCCGATGATGGGCTTGACCCAGTTATAGCCAATGATGAAGAGCTGGCCGCTGTGAGGATCAAACTCGATGTCACGGGTGTCCACATCTCCAAGACCGGCACTGCTGAGGGTGGCGATGAGCTGAGGAGCGCCCGGAGCAGCAGGACTGGAGATGTTGATCCGGAAGACTTCACCATCGGAACGGTTGATGCCATAGAGTGTGCCACCAGAGACATCAATTCCGGAGACGAACGGCGTGGGCTGACCTCCAGAGATCATGCTGGCGATCTGTGAGTCAGTGGCGATGACATTCATCAGCGAACCTGTGGTGGCATTGTAGCGGCGGATGTCACGAGTGCTGACGTCCTGCACGACGACGATGAGATTGCCATCTGGACCAAAGGCGATGTCCTGGATGCCGGTGCGGGCGATGAAGGTGTAAGGAGCACCACCCAATGGCACTCCAGGTGTGGTGCTCAGCGGTCCGGCAAAGCGGACGATGCGCCCCCCGGTGTGATCGACGACATAGAAGTTCCCATCGGGGCCGAAGGCGAAGTTCTGCAACTCGGAGAGGGTGACACCAGTCTTGTTCAGAATGCTGGTCGTCTGGACTCCTGCCGAAGTGATGCGAGTCAGATTGCCATCGCCGAAGTGGGCCACATACCAGTTGCCATCGGGACCGAGTTCGAGGTTGTAAGGCACGTCGAAGGGATTGCCGTCTCCCTGATTGTGGCTGATGCCAAAGGGAGAGCGCAGGGTGCCGGTGAAGTTGCCGTGGGTGCTGTCGTAAGTCTGGATGCTGTCATCCTGGGTGGCGGAGACGTACAGTGTCGGCGTCACAGCAAGCAGGCCAAAGTCGATGGTGCTTTCGTTGTAGCCGCCGCCGCTGAATTCAGTGCCAGCGACCAATTCGATGACGGGGCTGTAGATAGCACAGCCGCTGATCTGGTGGCCGTTGTCATCGTTCTCCACCTGATTGTCCAGCAGAGCAGTGGTGGAGCTGGAAAGAGGGTGTGAGCCAGGTGGAGCGGGGAGGACGAGGTAGTAGCTTCCAGGGGGGAGGTTGACGAAGTAATGTTTGCCTCCATTGGCAGTGACCTTGCTCTCGATGAGACTGTCATCAGCGCCTCCAATGCGCTCATCAGATCCAGCAGACCAGAGATTCACCGTCACTCCGTCGAGTCCCGGCTCGCCTGCCTGCTTGATGCCATCGTCATTGCTGTCTTCCCAGACATAGTTTGGCGTTGGAGGATCACCCACATTGAGTCCTCGGAAGAGGCCGAAGTCCAGGGTGAAGTCCGTGTCATGATCAGCATCTTCATCCGTGGTCTCTCCACCCGTGGCGAGCTCGATCACCGGCCCATAGATGACCGTTCCAGAGCCACCGGGCTGCTGCGCGGAGTTGTTGTCATTGTCGATGGCATTGTCTGCATCCACGGGATTGCCGCCAGGGATCGGTAGATTGTTCGGCGGGATGACGCGGACGTAGTAGAAGCCGGGCAGCAGATTGTCGAAAGCATAGGTTCCAAGCGCGCCCGTGAGCCTGTCTGCACCGATCTGCACGTCGGCATCCGGCCCGGAGCCGCCGATGGCAAGGTCAGCACCCGGATCCCAAAGCTGGACGATGACATCCTTCACGCCGAGCTCGCCGATGTCACGGGTGCCGCTGAAGTCGGCATCATCATACACGAGATCGCCGATGGAAAGCCCCTTCACCGTCAGCGAGACGCCAAGTGTGACCGCACAACCATAAGCGTCTGTGGCGCGCACGCTGAAAGTGGCTGTGCCAAAGGATGTGCTGGTACCGCTAAGCAGGCCAGCGTTGTTCAGAGTGATGCCTGCGGGTGGTGCACCGGCGACGAGACTCCAGGTGTAAGGTCCTGTGCCACCCGTGGCCGTGAAGGTCTCGCTATAGGGCGTGTTATAGTAGGCGTCTGTCAGTGTGTCTGGCGTGATGGTGATGACCGGGCAAACCGTCGTCAAAGTATAGGAGATGGTGCCGGTGCAATTGAAGGCATCCATCGACCGCACGGTAAAGCTGGCGGTGGTGGCTACCGTCGGTGTGCCGGAGATGAGACCGTTGCCAGACAGGCTCAGGCCGGTGGGCAGCACGCCAGAGATGATGGAATAGGTGTAGGGAGCAGTCCCCGTGCTGGAGGAAAGGCTGGCGGAGTAAGTGCTGCCGACGGTGCCATTCGTGAGTGTGGCAGGCGTGAGCGTGATGGTCGGGCAGATGACGGTGAGCGTGTAGCTCGTGCTGCCGGAGCAGGAGCCGGAGGCATCGACCGCTTGGACAGTGAAGTTGTAGCTGCCAGGACCGGAGGTTGGCGCACCAAAGAGCAGCCCTTGGGAGGTCAGTGACATCCCCACAGGCAAGGCACCGCTCGTGCGGGTAAAGACATACGGCGAAGAGCCGCCGCTGGCGCTGAGCTGCTGAGAGTAGGCTACATTGTTCTGCGCGCTGACAAGTGATGCCGGAGTCAGTGTGATGACAGGGCAGGCGACGGTGAGGCTCAGCACACGAGTGGCGGCACAGCCATTCACATCCGCAGCACGGAAGGTGAGGGCAAAGGTGCCCAGTTGTGTTGGCGTGCCACTGAGGATGCCACCCGAGGAGAGATTCAACCCCGTGGGCAGCGTGCCGCTGGTGATGCTCCATGCGTAAGGCGTGCTGCCATTGACCACCGTCAGCGTGGTGGAGTAACTGGAGAGCTGCACCGCCCCAGGGAGGGTGGCGGTGGTAATGCTGACCGGCGGGCAATTCACCACCAGCGAATAGGCATTCGTGGAAGCGCAGTTATAAGCATCTGTGGCACGCACCGTGAAGTTGTAAGTAGCTGGCACCGCCGTGGGTGTGCCAGAAATCACGCCTGTGCTGGAGAGGCTCATTCCGGCAGGCAGTGCTCCAGCAGAAACCGTCCAAACATAGGGCGCTGTGCCACCGGAGGCACTTAGAATCTGTGCGATGTATGCTGCATTCTGAGTGGCTGCTGGCAGTGAGCCAGGAGTAAAGATGAAGGTTCCGCAATTCACCGTCAGAGTCAGTGAGCGGGAGCCTGTGCAATTGTTCCCATCCGTGGCGGTGACCTGAATCGGATAGCTGCCAGGAGCCCCTGTGGGAGTGCCGCTGAGCACTCCACCCGCCGTCAGACTCATGCCCGCAGGCAAGGTGCCCGTATGGCTCCAGACCAATGGAGCCGTGCCACCTGTGGCCGTAAAGTTCGTGGTCGTGTAGGCGGTGGAGAGAGTGGCTGCCGAGAGGCTGGAGGGATTAACCGTGATGGACTGGCAGGCTACCAGCAGAGTGAAGGCACGCTCGACATAGCAGGTGCGCACATCAGTGGCGCGGAGGGTGAAACTGTAATTGCCGGGCAGGGTCGGAGTGCCGCTGAGAGATCCGCCAGCGGTTAAAGTGATGCCTGGCGGCAACGAGCCTGTCTGAACGGTCCAAGTATAGGGGGCCACTCCACCGCTTGCGGTCATGCTCTGGCTGTAAAGACTGCTCTGAGTGGCAGCGCTGAGGGAAGCTGGAGAAATACTCAGCACCGGGCAGGCAAGGGTGAGTGTGTAAGCGCGGGTCGTAGAACAGCCGGAAATATCTGTGACACGTGCGGTGATGCTGTAGTTTCCCGTAGCAGCGGTGGTGGTGCCACTGATCAGGCCACTGCTGCTCAGACTCAATCCAGAAGGCAGCGTGCTGCTGACGAGACTCCAGGTGTAGGGGCTGTTGCCACCAGCGGCAGTGAGAGTCTGGCTGTAAGCAGTGCCAAGAGTGACTGTGGGCAGAGATACTGGGCTTATAGACATGGCCGGGCAGCCACGCAGACCAAAATCGATCGTAGTTTCATTGTTGGTGTTGCCGGTGCTCCCTGGCTCCGTGGCCGGATTGAGCTGGAAGATCATCGAATAGATGTCACTGCCCGCACCACCTGGCTGGCTGCCATTGTTGTCATTGTTTGTGCCGCTGTCAGTGTTGACAACCACGCTGGAGGCCAGGGAAAGAGCAGCGGTGGGAGTAATGCGCACATAATGCGCGCCCGTACTGTAACAGCGGAAGCTGTAAGTGCCTGTGGCATTGGTACTGGTGGTCATGCGCACGGTGTCGGCATTGGCTCCAGAACCACCGATGAGCCCATCAGCTCCTGGATTCATGAGTTCGACGGTGACACCGCTGACGCCGGTCTCCGTGGTATCTTTGAGTCCGCTGTTGTTCACGTCGCTCCACACGAGATCCCCGACTGTGAAGCCGCTCCAGAGGCCGAAGTCCACGGTAGTATTACCACTGGTGCCATCTCCATCCACGGCGGATACTGGCTCGGCACCTACGGCGAGATCGATCACCGGGCTGAAAAGTTCCGTTCCGGGACCACCGGGTTGACTACCGTTGTTGTCACCATCCACACCGTTGTCCGTCGTGACGGCCACACCACCACTGGCTGGGAAGGTTGCTGGTGGAGTGACACGGATGAAGTATTTGCCGGGAACAAGATTGGTGAAGCTGTAAGCGCCACTGGCGGTGGTGACGAGGGAGGAACCCGCCAGCGTGTCCGCGTCCAGTCCACTGCCACCGATGGCATTATCTGCGCCGGGAGAATAGAGCTGAACAGTAGCACCACTGACACCGAGTTCGGTGCTGTCTTTGAGGCCGTTGTTGTTCGTGTCACTCCAAACGAGATTCCCCAGGCTGACCCATGGAGAAACAGAGCAGGGCTCCGTGGCGATGGTGAAGACACCCGCAGCATCGGTCTCAAAGGTGCCTTGAGTGCTGCTGCCTGGTGTGTAGCTGAAGGCGGTCAAGCAGCCTGCTGCATCGTACGTCGGAGCGCTGTCGAGATCCACCGTACGCACCACCATTCCGCTGGCTCCGGCCATGAGCAGACCTTCCCAAGTCGCCGAATTGACTCCCATTGCACTCCAGTTCGAGCCGGTATTCACGCGGTTCACATCCACCACGAACTGGAAGCGCACGCTGCCTCCAGCTTCGGTAACTTTGTTTTGCAACACGTCTGCGGCATTCGCACCACCCGTCGCCGTGCTGACCATGAGATTGGCCACCGTCTGCCAGCTTTGATGACCCAGAGCCGGGTCATAGCGGTAGATGGAAAGCTTCGGATTGCCACGTGTGAAACCGTCCACGTAGATCACAGCCTGGTTGGCTGTGGCGGGGTTGGAGCCGGTGCTCACGAGCATCCAGAGTGCGTCCACCTTGCTGGTGCCAATCTGGTTGAAGCTGGCATCGAGCAGGATTCGCTTCGTCGCCGCATCGTAGGTGAGATCAAAGTTGTCGATGTGGGCGATGTTGGCCGCGTAGCTGAAGTCGTAGGCCTGAACGGGAGTCCACTCGGTGCTCTTTTCCAGGAGGCTTCCATCGCGGTTGTCATCTCCGAAGACGAGGTGGTAGCAGCCGGTATCGCTCGGACCGGCGGACTTGAAGCCGAAGTCCACGGTCATGTCTCCATTGTCATCATCCGCATCATCGAGCGTGTAGCGGAAGCCAACTTCACCGGTGGCGAAGGTTGGCTGACTGTCTTCAAAGAGGGCGATGAGCGGACTTGAGATACCGTTGGAGGCTGGAGTGGCATTGTCCACGCCACTGTCGCCAGTGGCCTGATTGTCATCTTGCTCATCATCCACAGGATTGGTGGGAGTCAGGGAAAGAGTGTTTGCCAGCGGCATACCTGTGGCAAATTCAGTCGGAGGGATGCGCACGAAATAATTACCGGGGACAACATTGGTGAATTGGTAGGTGCCACGGGTGGAGCCACTGGTGTTATTCGTGGTGGTGGTGCGCACGAAAACGCCGTTGGAGTCCAGCAGATCGACGCGCACATTGCCCACGCCTTCCCCAGAATCGAAACGGTTGTTGTTGTTGCCGTCTTTGAAGACCAGATTTCCCACACTGACAAAGACAGGGCGGAGGCCGAAGTCGATGGTCGTTTCCGAATTACCACCGAACGGAGCCAGCAGATTTCCCGGCTCTGTCAGAGCAGCCAGTGTGATCATCATAGAGTAGATCGGCGCTCCCGCAGCAGCCTGGGAAATGCCGTTGTTGTCATTGTCCACGCCATTGTCACTGCTGCTGCTCGTACTGCTGCGACGAGGATGGGAGATTGGCGGCGTGAGCTTGATGTAGTGGCGGCCAATGGTCAGGCCGGAGAAGCTGTAGGCACCCGCACTGCCGGTGATGAAGGTGCTGCCAATCTTTACGTCATCAGAGTCATTGACGGTGCTGTTGATGGAAGTGAAGAGCTCCACCTGAGCGCCCGCGACACCTGTTTCGCCGGCATCGACAATCCCGTCGTTGTCCAGATCACTCCAGACCAGATTGCCGATGCTCATGTTCGCGCAGAAACCGAAGTCCACGCTCATGTCACGATGTGTCGAACCGCTGCTGCCGGGCTCAGTGCTTAAAGCCAGGGCAATGACCGGGCTGTGCACAGCCGCGCCAATGCCGCCTGGCTGCTGACCATTGCTGTCATTGTCCACGCCGTTGTCCAGATTCACACCCGGTGAGGCCATCGGCCAGTCGGCACTTGGTGTCGGGATCTTGACGAAGTAATTGCCCGCTGAGAGCCCGGTGAAGAGATAGTAGCCATTTGCATCTGTGAGAGTGGTGGCCTGGAGTGCGTCATCGGTCGTGTTCGGCAAAAGGTCGGCACCAGCGCGATAAAGTTCAACCGGGA
>JBIKIA010000386.1:0-4949 GCA_044361885.1 Prosthecobacter sp.
TCCGATGAGGCTTTGGTGCAGCGCCTCGTCATTCACAGGACCATAAGCATCGAGGATCGCCTTCACTGTGGCCTGATCTTCATCGAGGAGCTTCGCATTCCAGATGATGGATGCCACATCCCACTCCACAGGGCCGGCGAAGGTATCCTCCCAATCCGTCCATAGCAGACCGCGTATCGTGTTCATGAGATTGCCCATGTGTGCATCGCCATGCAGCGGCTGATGTGGGTAGTTGCTCAGAACTTCGATGGAATTCGTGAGATGATCCCGAAGCATCTGCTGCGTCGGTTTGGCGAAAAGCTCCCGCCCATTGAGGATGGTGAGACTCTCGGTGAGGATCGCCAGCTTTGGCAACGGCTCTGGGAAGCGGCTCATGATCTCGTGACACTGACGCAGCGTGTGGCCGATCTCGCGTGGATCAGGCTCTTCATCGATCCTGGTCACGAACTCCCAGAAATTCAGCGGATAGCCCAGATGCACGTGCGGCCCCGGTGGCAGATCTGGGTGTAGAGGGATCGTTGGCGCTCCATGCTGTGTGAGATGCTGGGCGATGGAGTTTTCACGCGCAAACCATTCCGTGCCCTGGCGTGGACCGTCAGTGTCCTGCACCACACGCGCCACCAGTGTCTCTGTGAGGCGCAAAACAAGCGTGCTACTGTTTTGTAGGATGTCGCAGCGGTCCGGCGTGATGCCGTGGGCGATGGCGGTCTCGAAGGCGGCGCGGATGGGGAGGTCAGTCGATGACATGATGCAATAATCAGCCTTTGTTCCTCAGCCGACAGATTCGCAACTCTTCACCCTGGCGCCTTCCTCCTTGGACACCCACTTCACCCGCCAACCTGAGATCTCCGTCGCATATTCGCGATCACTGTCATCGTGATAGGCCGGCTGCGGCTGCTGGGCGAGGGATTGATCGATGATCAACCGCACGTCGTCCGGCACGTTGCTTTCACACTCCCATATCACGGCGACTGTCGGCGGCGGTGTGTCCGCAAATCCACTGCGAGCCTCAGGGATCGAGTCCGCGTAGCGCACATAAGGCTTGATGTCGAAAATGGGCGTACCATCGACGAGATCGACGCCAGAGACGAAAAGACGCGGAGACTTATCGCCATCCAGCTCCAATCGATCCAGTTTCACGACACTCAGCGTCAGGCGATTCGGACGAAAGGGCGAGCGTGTGGCAAACACACCACGCCGCTCATTGCCACCGAGCTTCGGGGGACGCACGGTGAGCGAGGCAGGCTCTTCATTCACCAGATGAAACTGCGTGATGAGCCACAGATGGCTGAACTCCTCAATCCCGCGCACTGCTTCGGGACGGCGATAGGCTGGCTCAAACTCGACCACTCCCCACGCGCTTGGCACCAGCCCTGACTGACGCGGCACGCCAAACTTGTCGGTATAACAAGTGCGCAGCGTGGCGATGACGTTCAGGGATGGCATGGGACACGGGGATGATAGTATCTAACGTGCGGTTGTTTATCAGTGCGGGCCGTAGCCATCGAGATAGAGAGTGGCGGTTTTGGTTTTGCCGCGTCGCTTGACCGGGTGTGGCTTCGGTAAAGGTGGCTTCGTTGACGGGGCTGGCTGGCGTCGAGAGGTGGCAACAGGTGGCGCGGCGCTGACGATGGGAATCTGAGGCAGAACCACGGCGGGGCGCTGAGCGAGGAGGCTGGCATCAGATCTTACCTCCACGGGCGTGCCATGCGGGGTCGCCTCAAAGAAGAGCGGGGCCATTTTCCCCAGCAGGCGGATACAGCCATGAGAGGCGGGGTAGCCTGGCAGGTAGCCCTGGTGCATGCCGATGGCGCCATTGAACCGCATGAAGTAACGCATGTCGGCTCCGACGAACCTTGTGCCAGGGGGTGCAATGTCGGTGCGGGAACTGACGTCCTCCATGACGATATTACCAGCTTGATCAACAAATGCGCCGTAAAGGCTGGAGCGATGATCAATGTCCTTCTCGGTGACTTTGAAGTTGCCTGGATGGGTGTCGTAGCCTTCGCGCCCCGACGAGATGGGGGAGAGTCCGACGAGTCGATCCCCTTTAAAAAGTCCAACGCGTTGTTCATCGAGACTAATGACGATTTTGATGGGTCCGCTCACCGGCTCCGCCGACCAGAACGTCCCATCCTGAGCATGCTGCGTCGGCACAGGCTGGTTGGCACACTGGCACAGGGCGATGACGGCGATGGCGCTCAGAAAGAGGCGAGGGAAACGCAAAGTGAAGGCGGCAGGCATGATGAATGAGATGGATCAAAGAACGAGCAGAGGTAAGTGTCGAGCAGGGTTTTTCAATAGGTCTGAAATCCTCGACTGCATGGTCCACGCTATCGGGAGCGTTTGGGGACACAGCCATGAAGCTCTTCCCTGCACTTTTCATATTCGCCACACTCCCCTGCATCGCTCAGGATCTCACCGCCCAGCGTGAAAAAACGCTCAAAGTGGCTGAACAGAATGCCGTCGAACTCCGGCTTGACCAGCCCTATGCGGACAATGACAACCCAAAGCAGTGTGTGGATCTCTACCTACCGAAGAAACGTGCGAGTGAGAAGCCGTTGCCTGTCGTAGCGCTGATCCACGGCGGAGGCTGGATCAATGGGGACCGCATCGGTTATTCGGCGATGGGTATCCAACTTGCCCGCACAGGAGATTATGCAGCTGTGGCGGTCGGTTACCGACTCACGAAAGAGGGGCACTGGCCCGCGCAGATCCATGATTGTAAGGCAGCCATCCGCTGGATCCGCGGTCACGCGAAGGAGCTGAACCTCGACCCTGAGCGCATCGCCGTCTGGGGCAGTTCGGCGGGTGGTCATCTCTGTTCTCTGCTTGGCACCAGTGGAGATGTGCAGGAACTCGAAGGCTCGCTTGGAGCATTCACCACTCTCAGCAGCCGCGTCCACTGCGTCGTCAACCAATGCGGCCCCGAGGACTTCACCCAAGCGCTGATGTTTGATACTGCGGGCAGACCCATTTTCAAAGACGATGCCGTGACAGGGCTGCTCGGTGGCAATGCTGAAGAAAAACACGCCGAAGCGGTCGCCGCATCACCCGTGACCTACGTCACGAAGGACGACGCACCCTTCCTGACGATCCACGGCACAAAGGATCAGCGCGTGGCCTGGCTCCATGCTGAGACGATCCATGCTGCTCTGAAAAGAGCGGGCGTCCAGTCCCTGCTCCTGCCGATCATCGATGGTGGGCATGGCTCCGTGAACCACCCGGAGGCGAAGCTTCGCGCCGAGAAGTTTGTGGCTAAAATCTTGCGCGGTGTGGCGGCGGACATCGATATCACCCCAGTGGCGGCCTTGCCGGAAAAGAAATAGCCCGCGAGTCAGAATGACGATGCCATCACCAGCCTTGGAAGATGGCGAGATCACGTCTATGGATGAGTCATCCCCCATGAGCACACCTCCCCTTCCGCCCCTGACTCCCGAGACCTCACTGGCTGAAGTGCTGCGCGCCTACCCAGGTGCACAAAGGGCGCTCTTTGCCCGATATCACATCGGCGGATGCAGTGCCTGCGCCTTTCAGCCGACGGAGACGATCACCCAAGTCTGCGTGCGCAATGATCTGAGCGTGCCGGAGGTCATCGATCACATCCAGAGCAGTCATGGTGAGGACGTGAAGCTCCAGATCAGCCCGAGTGAACTGGCAGGACTCATGCGCGAGAGCAGCACCGTCCGCGTGCTGGATGCGCGTTCACGAGAGGAACATGAGGCGGTGAAGATCCCCGGCTCCACGCTGCTGACTCAGGAAGTGGTGCAAGCAGCCTTTAACAACTGGCCCAAAGACACGCCGGTCATTCTTTATGATCATAACGGCAGCCGCAGCCTGGACGTGGCCGCTTACTTCCTTGGCCACGGATTCACCGCCACTCAATGCCTCACCGGTGGCATCGACGCCTACAGTTTGGAGATCGATCCCAAGCTGCCGAGGTATCGTGTGGAGATCGAGTAGGTGACGCCACGGTCAAAGGGCCAGCAGCGGAACATGACGCTCCTGCTCGCAGGAGCGGGAGGCGGGTGACGTCGTCGTTGCATTGAGCCGTTCACGCTCATCCTCGGAGTAGCCCGACATCGCGCAGTTCCAGACGGCGTGGCCGATGACCGGGCAAGGCCAGGGGCACCGCTGAGGCACAAAACCGCGGCAGCCGAGGGCGTTGTTGACCTTGATAAAGAGGTCATCAACGCAGTAGGGCTTGCTCAGAAAACCACGGCTGCCAGCATCCTCCAGAGGCTGTCTCAGATGCAGATCTGTATCTCCTGAAATGAGGATGACCGGCACCACAACTCGCCGCTTATGAAGCTCCTGAACCACCTGCGGACCACTGACTCCAATCATGCAGACATCGAGTAGAATGCAGTCTGGCACAGCACTCGTCAGTGAGGCCAAAAACTCCTCACCGGACTGAAAATGCTGAATCCTGAAGCCCAAAGCCTCCAGCAACCGGGCCAGCGACAGCCCAACCAAGACGTCATCATCGACGATGGCAATGACAGGTGAGGGCGCGCGGTAGTGCATGATTGAATGGAATTTACCAAAAATCCCCCGGTAAGGCAATGCTGACCTCATTCAGGGTTCTCAAACCACTTCCCGTATCAAGCCTTCCCGACTCAGCCGACCCATCATGGTGACGAGGTCTGGAAGTGAACCTGCCTGCATCTTCGCCATCACACGGCCACGGTGGATTTTGATGGTTTTCTCACTGGCTCCGAGCTGCGCCGCCACCTGTTTATTCAGCAAGCCGGTCACGACGAGTGCGCAGACTTCACGCTCTCGGGGGGAGAGTGTTCGGTAGCGCTGCAGGAAGACCTGACACTCCATCTGGTCCAGATGCCGTGCGTGGCTTTTGATGAGGGCCTGATCCACTGCGGTGAGAAGCACGGTGTCTTCCACAGGCTTGGAGAGAAAGTCCACCGCACCGGATTTCACCGCCTCCACAC
>JBIKIA010000368.1:0-5139 GCA_044361885.1 Prosthecobacter sp.
TACACCGTGAGCGGCACCGCGACAGCAGGCAGTGACTACACAGCCCTGTCAGGCAGCGTCAGCGTCCCGGCGAACGGCTCCAACGATACCACCGTCACCATCCCGCTGAGCAATGACACCCTTCCCGAGGCGACCGAAACCGTCGTCGTCACCATCACCTCCTCCGCCAGCTACCGCGCCTACAACGACGCCAGTGCCGAGATGGTGATCCAGGACAATGACAGCGGCGCGGATCGTGTCTCGGTCTCCACTTACAATCATTCCCCCAACGAGGCCACTCCCACGAGCGGCACCTTCTACTTCTCACGCACGCTCACAGCGGGAGATCTCACCGTGAATTATGCCATCTCCGGCACGGCCACCAATGGCAGCGACTACGCGACACTCAGCGGCAGCGTGGTCATTCCAGATACTCAATCGGGCGTCAATTTGGTGATGACGCCCATCAATGACACCGCCGCTGAAGGCACCGAAACCGTGACACTCACCGTGCTGCCGGGGACTGGTTACGGACCAGACCGGCCCGCCTCGGCGACCTTCGAGATCACGGACAACGAAACCCCGGCCATCACCGTCGGCTTTCAGCAATCCTCACTCGTCACGAGCGAGCAACCCGGAGCCCTCGGCGAGTATCGGGACATCCCCGTCGTCTTGTCAGCCGCCTCTCCGAACACGATCACCGTGCGTTTTCATTCCGCCGGAGGCAGTGCATCGGGTGACGACGTGGACTGGGCCTTTGTCGATGCCGCCAATGGCAACCGGCCGATCCTCAGCGGCGTGCTCACCTTCCTGCCAGGCATGACGACGCAGAACCTCCGCATTCGCATCAAAAACGACGCTGTCATGGAAAGTGGTGAACTCGCGCTTCTGCAATTGTTCAGTCCCTTCAATGCCACCCTCACCAGCGGTCGCAGTCAAAATTCCGTCACCATTTTTGATGATGCCATCCCGGGCTTGGTCACGGAAGAGCGCTGGAATACCGGCACCGTTTACACGAACAACACTTGGAACACCGTCACGCCGAGCTCCACCTCCTTCCTGATGGGCTTCACCTCACCTCAGGATGTGGCGGACAACTTTTCACGCCGACTCACCGGGCAGATCACCGCGCCGACCTCCGGCGTTTACAACTTCTGGATCGCCTCAGACGACTCATCACGGCTTTATTTGAGCACGACTGCAAATGCTGCCAACAAGGTGCAAATCGCCACACTGAGCGGCTGGACAGGCTTCCAGAATTGGGATGCAAACGCCTCGCAAAAGTCGGCCAACATCACCCTCGTCGCAGGTCAGTCCTACTACATGGAAGTCCAGCATCAGGAAGGTAGCGGCGGAGATCACGTCTCTGTGGCCTGGCAGGGCCCTGGCTTTGCCAGAACCCCCATCACATCTCCAGTGGCGGACACCGCACCTCGCACCGTCCGTCTGGCTACCTCAAACACGACACGTTTGGAGACCGATAGCACCGAGCCTCTTCTCCAGGTCATCCTCGACCGTCCTGCGGGCAGCACGCCCATCACGGTCGATTACTCCACCTCAGGCACTGCCACCGCCGGAAGTGACTACACGCTGACTCCCGGCACTTTGACCTTTGCCTCAGGCGAGCAGATGAAAGCCATCCCGCTCGCCCTGATCAGTGATGCGGTCAGTGAACTACCAGAAAGCATCATCGTGGCGATCTCGAACCCCGTCGGTGCCTCGCTCTCGAATCCCTCGGCTCATACCATCGCCCTGATCGATCCAGGCCTGCCAGTTGTGGATACCTTGTTCATCACCGCCGCCTCCAGTCAGGCGGTAAACACCGTGCTCGCCACAGCCACGGCGACACCTCAGGCGGGACGCAGCATCACTGGCTGGTCCATCGTCAGCGGTAATGCGAGCGGCATCTTTGCCATCAATGCCAGCGGCCAGCTCAGGCTTGTGCTACCAGCCTCGCTGCCAAATCCCGGAGGGATTCAGCTCATCGTTCGCGCCACGGATGACCTCGGTGCCTCGGGAGATGGCGTGATCAATGTCATCTGCAATCCCGGTGCTCAGGCCGTGGTCGAGCAGCGCTGGACTGACACCACCGCCTTTTGGAATGAGTCCTGGACTGGCACGCCCAGCTTCACCGGGACACGCACCATGCTCACCAGCGCCCAGGGAGTCGGCGAAAACTACTCACGCCGTCTAACTTCCTACCTGAAACCGCAGACGACGGGTGACTACACCTTCTGGATCGCCGGTGATGATGACTGCCGCCTCTACCTGAGCACCGATGGCTATCAGGCCAACAAAGTCCTGATCGCCGCTGTGAATGGCTGGACGAACTATCAGTCCTGGGATCAGAGCAGCGCCCAGAAATCTGCCACCATCCCGCTCGTTGCCGGGAAGGTGTATTGGATCGAGGCCCAGCATCAGGAGGGCGGCGGTGGAGATCATGTCTCCGTCGCCTGGTCCGGCCCTGGCATCTCCCGTGTGGCCATTCCGGCCACCGTCATGGTTTCCACAGCTCCGGGGATCAACTTCACCGCACCCGGCACCAGCCTGCCAAACACGGCACCGACGATCAGCAATGTCACCGACCTAGAAATCAGCGAAGACAGCGCCACAAGCGCGATCGCATTCACCGTGGGCGATGCCGAGACCTCGGCCAGCGCACTGCCCGTCAGCATCAGTTCCTCCAATCAAGCCCTCGTTCCCAATGCTGCCGTCGTCCTGGGAGGCAGCGGTGCCAGCCGGACGGTCACAGTCACTCCCATGAGCAATCAATTTGGCTCGGCGACCATCACCCTCACGGTGAGTGATGGCATCCTCACGGCCTCAGACACCTTTGTCCTCACCGTGACGAGCAGCAATGATCTCCCCACGATCACCGCTTTGAGCGATCAAACCATCCCGCTCAACAGCTCGACCTCCGCTCAGCTTTTCAGCGTCGATGATTTGGAAACACCGGTCACAGCTCTGGCGATCACCAAAGGGTCCTCCAACCTCGCGCTGGTGCCCCTGAGCAGCATCAACATCAGCGGCACCGGCATCTACCGCACGGTGACGGTCACTCCAGCCACGGACAAAGTCGGCAGCGCCATCATCACCCTCGGAGCCCAGGATTCTGGCACCACGGCCACCACTTCCTTTGTCGTCACCGTCACCGGCACTCCCAGCCAGACATGGTGGCAGCAGAATTTCGGCTCCGTCGGCCTCACCGGAAACTCCGCTGAAACCGCCGACATGGATCTCGATGGCATCCCCAACCTGCTCGAGTATGCCCTGGGTCTCTCTCCCAACAGTTCCAATCCCGCTTCGGCAAATCTCGCGCTCGACACCGTGCCGCTGGCGAGCAATCGCCATCTTCGCTTCACCATCACCAAGAATCCGTTGGCGACAGACCTCGATTATGTCGTCGAAATCACCAGCGACCTGTCCAATCCAGCCGCCTGGACCACTTCCGGCATCGTCATCGAATCCAGCAACAGCACGACCCTCGTCGTGCGTGACAGCAACCCGATGACCAACGGTGCCCAGCGCTTCATGCGCCTTCGGGTCACGCGTCCGTAACCGCCAGCCTCAGCAGCGCCAGCACACTCGGGCTGTCCTTGATCCGCCCATCCATCGCCATCGCAATCGCTTCCCTCAAAGGCAGGCGCAGCACATTCAGCTTCTCAGTCTCCTCCGGGGCCGACTCACCCATCGTCAGCCCGCGTGCCACGAAGAGGTCGCAGACCTCATTCGTCGTTGAGTTGGAAAGCTGCAGGCCCGAGAGCAGCGGCTCGATCACCTCCGCCCGCAGCCCCGTCTCTTCCAGAAGCTCCCGCCGCGCACACTCCGCAGGCTCCTCCCCAGGAGGACAGCCCCCTTCCGGGATCTCCCACTCGTAGGATTCATGGCAGTAGCGCCACTGGCCCACCAGCCAGGTAAAGCCATCCTCATCGATGGGCACCACACCGACAGCCCGGTTCTTGTATTCCACCACCCCATAGATCCCGCGCCCGCCGCTGGGATTGAGCACCTGATCCTCCCGCACCCCGATCCAGGGATTCACATAGACCTCCCGCGTGCTGAGGGTCGTCCAGGGGTTGGTTTCGGCAGAGAGTGGTGCAGACATCCGTGTAGCATAGCGAGGTTTTACTTTCCGGGCACGGCTTTCCTTGCCTCCTTCAGCCTAGCTTTGAGGATGGGCAGCCATCGGGTGTCAATCTCAGCAGGTGGGTTTTTCAGGGCTTCGAGCTCGTGGACTGTTGCCTCTGCCAGTGCGAGGGCCTCGCTGCTGCGGCGGAAGTCGAGCAGGGATTGGATGAGCGCAGTGACTTCTTCCAGTGTGCCAGGGTCGGTGGGGCCGCTGTTGCTTTTGAAAAGGGCGACGGTGTCCTTCTGGACCTCGATGGCTTCGTCCACGAGGCCGAGTTTTCCCTTTGAGCGGAGCAGGTCGGCTTTCGCTTCCTGAGTGGAAAAGTGGGCGGGGCCGAGGGTGTCGATGAAGAGCTGCCAGGCTTCTTTTTGGTAGTCGTGAGCTTCTTGGATGAGGCCGGCGACTTCGCATTCATTGGCAGCCTGGACATAAGCACGGGCGGTGTGGAGATCCACGAAGCCGAGGGTTCTCTTGGATAGGCGGATGTTCTTCCGCGCTTCGATCAAAGCACGCTCCGGCTCGCCCGCCTAGCGCAGGGCGATGGGGTAGCTGAGGTGAGCGGAGATGACTTCGACTGGATTGGGTTCGGATGGCCACTCATCAAGCCGCTTGAAGAGATCCTCAAAGGCAGCCACAGCCTCCTTGGGCTGACCTGCGCTTCTCAGTGCCTTGGCGTGGAGGCTGCGGATGAAGATTTTGGCGGGGTAATCAGGCAGCAGATTTTCTTCGTAGTCGGGGATCATCTGCTCGATGAGGGCTAGGGCTTCTTTGGCTCGCTGACCGCCCAGCAGACAGAGAATCCGTATCTCGCGCAGTTCGCGGCGGATGACTCTGCTGCTGACTTTCAGCGGCGGAGTGCAGGCCCACGCGAAGATCGTCGTTCCCTAAACAACGGCGGCGGACAGTGCGGGATCAAGGTGCCTGCACCCGCAGGCGTGCGAAGCGTCGGCCTGAACTTCCGGCGGGGACTGTGGCTTGGATGTTTTGCAGCGTGCCATTGTCTGTGAGCAGGGCCTGTGTGACACCGACGG
>JBIKIA010000123.1:0-10686 GCA_044361885.1 Prosthecobacter sp.
GTGCTGGTGGAGAGCGGTATGTCGGCATTGCCAGCATAGAGAGCCTGATTGTTCCCTGCATCACAGCCCGTCAGGCTGACGAGGATGGCATAACCACCGCCGAGGGTATCCGCATCCACCGTCTGAATCGTGCCGATCAGCGCGCCGCCGGTGCCGACCGCGTCCTCACCCTCACGCATCAGCAGGTGCAGCGTGCCGCTGGCCTCACTGAGAAAAAGCGCGGTGTCATTGATGCCACTCACTCCGGTGCCGTTGAGTGTCGCCTGAAAGACCACCACGCCATTGGGGAGCATCCAGTAGCGTTGAAAGGCCAGGAACTTCACCCCCAGGCCGAGCACGGGCACCTGAACTCCCTTTTGGGCGACGAGTGCGATCGCTCCATTGCGGTCTGACCAGAGACCTTCGTTGAGGGCTGGGACCACGCCGGTCAGGCTGGCGCGAAACAGGGTGCTGCTGTTACGGATGAAGCCCCCCGGGTTTGGATTGGCTATTGGGAGAACGGAATCTCTGCCACCGGTTTCGCCGAGGAAGGTATTGAAAGTGCCGCCACTGCCAGGGGCGGCATCACCTTTGCGCACCAGGAGCTTTTTGAAGTTGTTGCTGACCGCGATGATGCCGGCATTCTGTGCGGCGGGGCCGGTGAGAGCGGCGGAGGCAACGACCGTGGAGTTTGCCATAGCCACCCTGGGGTTGATCTGACCGACCTGCGTGTTTCCAATGAAGCTGCCATCGCCTTCACGGAGGACATCTCTGATCCGGTTCTGAGGCAGGCTGCCGATGAGGACGGCACTGTCACTGGTGAGGCTGACGGTCGCGCTGCCCTTGGTTTTCAGAGTCGCATTGAAGGCCACATCTGAGGAGGCCGGGTCAGCCGCCATCTGCCCGATCTGACCGAGTCCTTCGCCACTGAGCACTTGGGAACCTGCGTTGTTTTGAAACACCATCAGGTTCAAGGCATCATCTTTGCGCACCAGGGTCTGCACCGTGCTGCCATTGTCATTGAGGATCAGGGTGTTGTTGCTGGCCGTCACTCCCGGGCCAGTCACCTTGGCGGGCACGGCCGTGTGGGCAAAGGTGGACACCACGTTTGAGCCAAGGTTGGCGGCGGGGGTCGAGATGGCCGAAATGCTCAATGGGCCAAGCCTGTCAGCAGAGCGCAGCATGAGGTCAAGAGTGCCACTGATCTGATTCCAGACGCCGATGTTTTTGCCGCCGGTGGATCCCGCCCCCGTCAGGGTGCCCTGCAGCAGAGTACCGCTGTCGATGTGAAAATTGGTGAAGGTGCTGAAGATCGTGTCAGGCGCACCGATGCCGAAATCACCCTTCTGCGCCACCACATCACCACTGAGCGGGCCTGCCAGCGGCTGGAAGACATAGGCCGCACCCGTGTTCGTGCCACGGTCATCATCTCTGGTGGAGCCTATGACGGCAGTGTTAATACCCAGGGCCACCGCTTTGCCGATAGTGTCACCGTCACCTGCATCTGTCGGCAGCAGCCTGCGGACCGCGATGCCCGTGCGGTAATTCATCAGGTGTACCGCGCCAGTCTGCCCGTTTGGAGTCTGCTCCAGTGGCGCGCCAATGAGGGCAAGGTTTCCACACACTGCTACGGAGCTTCCAAAGGCACCCACAGAAGCTTGGTCGGGGGAGACCATTTTGCGAAGCTTGAATCCGGTTGGCATGTCATAGGCATAGGCTGCGCCGCGGCCGTTGTTATCTATGGGGGCCCCGATGAGCACCACGCTGCCGCTGATGGAAAGTGAAGTACCAAAGCGGCTGGCACCGATCTCATCAGAAGGTGCCAGCGTGCAGATCACCACACCACTACGCGCATCCACCACGACAACCGAGCCCAAGCCACTGCCGCGTGCATTGCCAGCAGCGATGCCGGCTAATCCTCCACCAAGGGCCACTGCGTTGCCGATGCCGCCGGACACCCCGAGGTCTGCTGCTGAAAATTTGCGCGGCAGGGCTCCTGTGTTGATGTCGAAAAGGTAGGCCGCTCCCGCAGAGCTGCTGGCCGACGGAGCACCGACGAGGACCCGATTACCGCTGATCGCCACCGAGTTGCCAAAGCTGTCCTGGGCCAGCCCGTCGTCGGCAGTGAGCTTCCGCAACTCAATACCCGTGGTCACATCGAAAACATAGGCTGCGCCGCGTCCGTCTGCCCGGCGCGCGCCTATGACCGCCAAGTCGCCATTAAGCGAGATGGCACCGCCAAACAAGGCACCTTGCGCACCATCCTTAGCCGTCAGCTTGCGCAAAAAGGCCCCTGTTTTGGCATTGAAGACATAGACAGAACCAGCCGACAAGCCTTTGGCGTTATCCTGATCGCCGACCAGAATGAACTTCTCGTTCGCTGCCAAAGAGGTGCCGAAAGCAGTGGTCTGGCCATTCGCAGGCAGGAGTTTGGTCACCGAAGGCTCCACGGCCTGTGCGGCGGGGGAGATGATGGCCAGAAACAGGGCGACCAAGAGCAGGCAGGCAGGATGTGTTTTCATAATCTTCACCTCGCAGATGCAGGGAGGATGAAAAACTTGCGCCAAAATGAGCAAAAAACCTTGGGTGCCTTGCAGCTAGATGCCAACGAATGGCCAATCTGATCAAAAGATCACTCGGTATCGAGCTGTGACTTCAGACTGTCTTTTTCTCCGCCTCGCAGTTCCAGCACACCTCGAAACTGCCGGGATTGCTCTCGCCGCACTTGGCACAGGTCCAGTCGGCTCCGGCAGGTGCTTCGTTGTAGTTCAGCGGCTTTAAAAGCGCGACAGCCTCGTCGTAGCGCTCGTCATCGACGATGCACAGCGTCTGCTGGAAGATCGGCGAGATCATATTCACGAGCTGCGACGTGTGCTCGTTCTGGATATAGCTGGCGATGCCCGCATCATCGAGCACGGATTTGTACAAGCCGATACGGCTCGAATCCATGTTGGTGTAGAGTTCTTTCATGATGGTTCAGACCTCAAACTCATCCGCCGGATCAAAGGGCGGCATGGGGATGTTAATGATCTTGAGTTTGCCGACCGCACGATGCACACAGCCGGGGCGGATCATGACGGAGGTCATCGGCTTGAGCGGGATGCGTTCGCCATCGGCTTCCAGGTAGCCCTCGCCCTCCAGCACGATGTAGATTTCCGTCATCTTCTGATGGTAGTGAGCCTTGCTGTCCGCGTGAATGTCCGTGAGATGCACGGTGGCGAGGGTGTTCCAGGGTTCTTTAAAAGCGCGACGTGCTTGGCCGCATGGACACGGAGTCGGCGGAATTTCATCAAGCTGAGCGACGGCGAAGCGGGGGGAGTTCATATAGCAGAAAACTATGGCATTGTGGTCTTCCAGATAGCGCCGTCACACACGACAGATAGCCAAATTGCTGATAAGACCAGCATGGCATGTGACAGAGAAAGTGTGGTTATGTTCCAGAACGGGTGACTTTTCCCGCGAATGAACTGGAGACCAGTTAAGCTAGCTATCACCAGCAGTATCTGAACAACGGCAATCATGGCTACACCAGAACGAAACCTTGGTGTCCCCCAAATGGCATCGACAGCTACGGACACACCGGCAGATAAGCAAAAAATGACAATCGCCAAGTCATAAGCCGTGATGGCTAACAGGATTGATTTCATTCCTCGGGTCATTGCGACATTCGTTCAAGTTTGTTACAGCGCTGCTAGCGCCTCTGCAGCCACTTCCGCAGTGCGGGCCATGTCGGCTTCGTCGTGGGCGAGGCTGATGAAGCCGGTCTCGAACTGGCTGGGGGCGAAGTACACGCCGTTGTCGAGGCAGTGGTGGAAGAACTTGCGGAAGGCGGCGAGGTCGGAGGTCTTGGCGTCTTGCAGGTTGTGGACTTCCTTCTCGGTGAAGAAGAGGCAGAACATGCTGCCTTTGCGATACCAGCGGTAGCCGAGGCCTTTCTTTTTCAGCACGTCGAGCACGGCGTCTTCCATGATCTTGCCAGTGGCTTCGAGGTGCTTGTAGCCCTGCTGCTTGTCCATTTCATGAAGCTGCGCGAGTCCGGCAGCGAGAGCGACGGGATTCCCACTGAGCGTGCCGGCCTGATACACGGGGCCGAGCGGGGCGAGGTAGTCCATGATGTCGGCGCGACCACCGAAGGCTCCGACTGGCAGACCACCGCCGATGACTTTGCCGAGGCAGGTCAGATCAGGCGTGATGCCTTCCAGTTCCTGCACGCCGCCTTTGGCGATGCGGAAGCCGGTCATGACTTCATCGAAGATGAGGATGGTTCCGTGCTTCGTCGTGATGTCGCGCAGCTTTTGCAGGAAGCCGGGCTTTGGCAAAATGAGGCCCGCATTGGCAGGGTAGGGTTCGACGATCAGCGCGGCGACCTCGTGACCTTTCTTTTCAAATAACTCTTCGAGGGCGGCTTCGTCATTGAAGGGCAGAACTGTGGTGAGTTCGGCAAAGGCACGCGGCACGCCGGCGCTGTCGGGATGGCCATGGGTCAAGGCGCCACTGCCTGCGGCGACGAGGAGACTGTCGCTATGGCCGTGGTAGCAGCCGTCGAACTTCACGAGCCGATCACGTCCGGTGAAACCACGCGCGAGGCGGATGGCGGACATGGTGGCCTCCGTTCCGCTGCTGACCATACGCACTTTTTGAATGGAGGGCACCCACTCGCAGATCGTGCGGGCCATATCGACCTCATATGGATTTGGGATGCCGAAGCTGACGCCTTCCTTCGCGGCATTGTGGATGGCTTCGATGACTGGACGTGGCGCATGACCAAGGATGGCGGGACCCCAGGTGCCGACGAAGTCGATCATCTCACGACCATCGACATCCCAGATGCGGCTGCCTTTGGCACGACGGACGAAGAAGGGATCGCCACCGACATTGCGGAACGCGCGCACGGGCGAGTTCACACCGCCGGGGATGTATTGCTTGGCGAGATCGAAGAGCTTGGTTGAGATGGGTCCGTTGGGCATTGCGAAACGGATACGCGGGAGGCCGTCAGCGTCGAACAAAAGCTTGCTGCGCTGCCTCCACAATCTCTTCCACAGTGGCGAGACGCCCGATGCCCTCGTAACCGCAGGCGAGCAAACCTTCGGCGGGCTCGACGAAGCTGACGCCCCAGGCTTTGAGCGTCTCGACATTCCGCAGCGTGGCTGGGTGCTGCCACATTTTGCCATTCATGGCTGGGGCGATGAGGATCGGCGCACGAGTCGCGAGGGCGATGGCTGTCAGCGCATCATTCGCGAAGCCGTGGGCCATGGCGGCGAGGACATTCGCGGTGGCGGGGGCGATGAGTAGGAGGTCGGCGTCATCGGCGAGCTGGATGTGGCCGGGCTGCCAGCCTTCTTTTTCGGCAAAGAGATCGGTGATCACCGGACGACGCGAGAGGGTGCCCAGGGTCAGCGGCGTGACGAACTCCACGGCTTCTTTGGTAAGCACGCAGGTGACCTGATGCCCGGCTTTGGTGAGCTGGCTGGCGATGTCCGCCGCTTTGTATGCTGCGATGGAGCCAGTGATGCCGAGGACGATGTTTGCCATGGGCGGACAGAAAGCCGGAAGCTGAAAACTGAAAGCTGAAATTGCATTTCTGGCGGCTCAGAGCGACCCGAGGTCATGTCTTTCCTGAAACGAATCGAAGTCTGGGTACTGCTAATCCTCGGTGGTGGCGCTGCCGTCTGGGTGCTCATGGACAAACCTGTGGTCGAGGGCGATCCGCAGCCGATCGAGTCCACGAGCACCGACCCTGCACTGGTGATCCACCGCTGCACGCTGGAGCGCGACTTTGGCAATGCTCGGCTGGACATCGAGCTGCGGTACCGCAATGCGAGTCCGCGGCCGCTGATCCTGCAACCGCCGGATGTGAAGCTCACGACGGGCGATGGCAAAGAAGTGCCTCCCTACATCCTGCCAGTGGAGAAGCCGCCGCAGATCGCTGCGCAAACGACGCAGAGTGTGCGGCTCCGCTACTGGCTGGAGGCATCACATTTGAATTCGTCGCTCACGCTCGATGTGCGCGGTGCGAGGGCTGAGGTGAAATCCGCCACACCACTAGATTTGTCAAAGCTGGAAAGCCGAAAGCCGAAACTCTGGCAGGGAGCGATCCGCTGATCATTTCACCATGGGCAGCGACTGGATGAAGAGGGAGTAGAACTCGTTCTCCTCGGCTTCCATGCCATCGCTTTCGAGGATGGCATTTAGGACATCACAGGCCTCTTTTTGTGCGCCCTTCGTCGTGAATACGGCGGCGCGTTCGTTGAGGTAGTCAAAGACCGCCTCATCGCTCTCGGATGCCTCACGGGCACGGGCGAAGGATTCCTCGATGAAGAGGTCTTTTGGGTAGTCGGACTTCCAGCCCTTTTTTACAAAGGTCTGCTTCAGCAAATCTTCCTCGGCGAGGGAGACGTGGGCATCGGCATAAATGGAAAGGGAGAGAAGGTCGAAGAGGGCTTCGCGTTGCGGTTGAGTCATGTTGGGGTGGATTTCATCTGACGGCGGGCCGTTTGTCGATGCTGAAAACGTGCCGATTTTTATCCTGAGTGATCTATTCTCAGCCTCCCTGAAGTTCGCGGCGGACATCCGTGATGCCACCCCGGAGGGAATAAAGCTCCGCCTGCCAGCCATCAAAAGCAGTGTGGTGCGCGGCATATTCGGGGAGTTCATGCAGGGCGTTCAGCGCAGCGAGAGCCTCGTTGGCCCAGTTGAGGCAGCGCTTGGTGATGGCGAGGACGTGCCCTGTGTCGATGTCGATTTTGGAGGTCCGGCGGCGGCGCATGATGCCCAGGGCGCCAGTGAGTTTGCCAGAGATTTGCATCACGTTGGAAAGGAAGACATCCAGCGGATGACCGGGCTCTTCCTCTCGCGGATCATCCAACCCGGCGCCGCGCATCTCTTCAAAGACGCGCATCATGAACTTCCGGGACTGCTTCTGAAGCGGGTGACGGTCGATTTCACCGAAGATGTCTTCGTCATCCTCGTCAGCCGCTTCGTCGTCCGAGTCCTCCACGTCTTCATCGTCCTCGATGAGGTCCTCCTCTTCCTCGTCGTCCTCGATCTCACCGTTTTCGGCGGCGCGAGCAGCCTCGTTCATGGCCTCGATCCATTCGCGACGGCGCTTTTTTTCAGGTGAATCATCGTCGGAGGGCAGCACGCCTTCCTGCTCATCGGCCATATCCTCGATGATGTGATCCCAGCCCATGACAAAGGCGATCTTTCTCTCGGATTCATCGTCCTCGATGTACTTGTCATGCGCCTCCATGCTGGCGTCATTGAGACGGTCGGAGGCCTTGAGTTGCTCCTCCCATTTTTCCTCGGTGAAGTCTTCCTGGCGAAGTTCGTCATCGTGTTCATCCTCCTCACGCGTCGGCGGACGCTGGATGATGCCGGCGAGGTGCTCGCGCATGGCATGTATGTTGGCCAGCTTTTGAGCGGACTCCTCGTCCTCATCCATCTGCCAGACATGCTCAATGATCTCCATGTCAAAGTCGGCACTCTCGACAACGCACCGCCCGTACTCGGCTGTGAACCATTCCAGGTAGAGGCTGTTGCGTATCTCGGTGGGCACGGAGTCGATGCGATCCTCGCGGTAGGCCAGCCGCCACTCGTTCTCGGGCACGGTGAAGACCTTCACTTTCCGTGAGGCGGTGATGTCGCCCACCCAGCCAGTTTGCACGCCGGAGGTGGGTGGAATCTTGAACTGGCGCTTCGGTTTGGGATTGGCAAAACGGAGCCGGCTGCCTGCGATGTCTCGCCAGGCATCGCCGGTCAGGTCGAGCAGCATGGGCTCAGTGCGCCCGACGATCTCCAGCCGCACCTGCACGCGCCCGGGTTCGGTGTTGTCGAGTTCACCGCGGATGACAGCTTGATCAAATCTCCAGGCCATGTGCGATGGTATGCCGGAGTGCTGAAGCGATGGCAAGACGGAACAAGTGCCAAGTTTCAGATGCAAGCGGAGCCGATGCAGCGAAACTTCCGAGTGTCTGCCCAGCTTGAACCCTTTCACGACAATCCTTCCGCGCGTGCGGAACTGGCGGCGTTTCTGAAGACGCAGTTTTTGGGCGAAGACGTCTGCGATGAGCCGCAGTGGCTGCGGCGTTTCGCCTACTGGTGGGATGAAAACCCCTTTGCTCAAGCGCATCACTGCCGTGGCTGGTGCCTGCGGGATGAAGCGCAGATCATCGGCTATCTCGGCACGATCCCGACGCTGTATGAAGACGCCACGGGCAGGCCCATCCCTGCCTTGATCGCCACATCCTGGGCAGTGGCGGAGGGCCACCGGCACGCCGCGCTGCCGATGGGGATGATGCTCCAGCGTCAGGGACGTGAACTAATCCTGGTAGATACCACGCCCAGCACGGAAGTGCAGGCGCTGCTCACGCGCTGGGGCTGGACTCCGCGGTTGCAGGTGCGCCGAAGTCTTGTCGTGCGCGGTATCTCAGCGGCTCTGTTCGCTGGTGTGATGAATTCAGATCTCGCAAAGCTGAAACCAGGGCGAGAGGTGATCACGGACGTTCGGCGTGTGAACCGCATCTCTCCCCGTCACGCCAAAGGCTGCGTGCAGAAGCATATCACGCCGGATTACCTCCGCTGGTATGTGGCGTCACCGATGCGTCGGCATCACTTTGTCGGCATCGTGGATCGGGAGGGCGTCCTGAGTTCTTATGTGATGCTCATCGCCAAGCCCATCCGCGGCGTGCCCACCTGGAAGGTAATGGACTGGTTCACCTCGGGTACGACGAATCATGAGCTGCTGGTGCTCATCGGCTGGCTCATGGAGCGCTCACCAGCTGAGCACGGGAACTGGTGGCCCTTCATCAGCCTCGCGGCTTTCCTGCCGGATGATCCCTGGCAGGGTGTGCCGCAGTTTTATGAGCGGGAAGAAAGGATCAACCACTTCTACTGGCTGCCGCCTGCTCTGAAAGACCAGCCTTTGCGCCAGGTGATGGCGGAGGGTGACTGGGGTCTGTGAATCTCAGTTCACGAGGGCAAGAACGTTTGCCGGTGTGGCAAAGGCATCGACGGTGATTTTTTCATCCGGGATCGTGACTGCAAACTCCTGCTCCAGCGCCATCAACAGCTCGATGGATTGCAGCGAATCCAGCCCCAGTTTGCCGAGATCTGCATCCATGGGCAACCCGGCGTCTGCGGGGAGGAGGCGGAGAAAGGGACGCAGCAGTGCGATGAGGCGGTCTTCAGAGGAAATCATGACGGGGGGACCAAGAAATCAGGCAGACAGCCGCTCATGTCCATGACGCAAACGCCAGACTTCGATCTCGCGCCCACCTTCATGGGCGATCTCCACCGGCGGCGGGTGGCTGAGAAAGGCGAGCAGGCTGGCGGTGAGACCATAGGCTCCGACATTCGGGATGCCGATGAGGTCACCGGACTCGATGGGAGGCATTTTCAAACCGCGGGCCAGACAGTCCAGCGGTGTACACAGCGGCCCGACGAGATCTGCCGTGATGAGTGGCTCAGCCGACATCTCGCGGCTGAGGTTTTGCAAAGTCACCGCCCCACGCGGCACGCGACCCAGTCCTGCCATACCGCCGAGATGATGAATGCCTGTATCGAGAATGATGAAGGTCTTCGTCGGCAGTGATTTCACCTCCAGCACACGGGCCACCAGCCAGCCGCTGCTAGCGCTGAGATAGCGGCCGGACTCGAACCAGAGTTCCGCCCCTGTCTTGGCGAAGTCTGTTCCCTGCCAGACCTTGTCGAGCCGCTGGCGCAGGCCATCGAGCACGGGCGGGGTGTGATCGTTCGCATAAGGCCAGGGGAAGCCTCCCCCCGCATTGATTATGCGGCAGTCGAAGCCCAAGGCCGACTGTACTCGCTGGGCTGCGGCAAGGGCGCGCTGGGTATTCGCCGTGAGTGCTTCCACGCCTGAAACCTGAGTGCCAAAGTACACATGCACGCCACAGACATCAAGATGGGGCAGGAGCACACGCTCACGCGTGGCAGGAGTCAGCAGCAGCGACTCCTCGAAGCCGAACTGGCTCTCCACGCCGCTCATGGCGAGACGAGCGTCCGGTGCCTCGGCGGGATTCACGCGCAGCAGCACCTGCGCAGTGATGCCGCGCTGCTGGCAGAGATCTGAAAGCAAAGCCAGATCGCGGAAGGATTCGCTGGAGAAAAGCCTGATGCCGGCCGCCAGCGCGGCCTCGATTTCCAGGCGCGTCTTGCCGGGTCCGCCGAAGAGCATCTGATCTCCCGTGAAGCCCGCAGCCAACGCCGCAGCGAGCTCTCCTTCCGAGGTGATTTCAGCACGGCAACCCGCCTCCCGCACTCGCCGTGCGATGGCGGGCATGGGGTTTGCTTTGAAGGAATAGCAGACCGCCGCGCCGCCCGGCAGCGCCGCAAAAAGCTCCGCAGCGCGTGAACTAACTGCGGTCAGATCGTAGGCGTAAAACGGTGTGCCGTGACGCGTGGCGAGAGTCTGGGCGAGCGTGGCATTCATGCAGCGGAGGAAAGCAGCGCGCGGAGAGCTTTGCGATCCACTTTTTGATTCGCCGTGCGTGGTAGTTCGGGCAGGTGGATGACTCGATCAGGCAGCTTGGCGCGTTCCAGATGCTGCGCGAGCGCGGTGAGGATCTCCGCATCTTCCAAAGGACCGCCAGTGGATGCGATGAAGAGGCAAAGCTTGTCCTGCGCCTCGTCTTTGATACAGCCCGCAGCGACGATCTGCGGCAGGCGGCAGGCCGCTTCCTCGATCTCCAC
>JBIKIA010000048.1:0-15336 GCA_044361885.1 Prosthecobacter sp.
GCAGGAAGCCCTCCGCATCCACCGCGCCGTAGTCGCCTGTTACGAGCAGACGTGATCCATCTGGCAGCGCGCGGTAGCGTTTCGCGGTCTCCTCAGGGGCTCGCCAGTAGCCGAGCCCGACATGCGGCCCGCTCACGATGAATTCCCCGACCTCGCCCGGCGGCAATCTTTGGCCATCAGGCGACTCGGTCCAGACTTCCGTGCCATCCAGCGCGCGGCCGACGCTGTTTTCGTGCGCGTCGATCTCCTCCGGCAGCAGGATGGAGACGCGCTTACACTCGGTCAGGCCGTACATCGGGAAGACGCACGCCGCTGGAAAGAGCTTCTGGAGCTGGCGGATGTGCGGCAGCGGCAAGTGATCGCCCGTGTTGCTCAGCATCCGCAGATGGGGCAGCGCCACGGGCCGCCAGGACTGCATCTTGATGAGTCCGGCGAAGAGCGTTGGAACGCCGGGAAGCACCGTGATTTCATGCCGGGCCAGGATGAGCGGCAGCTCTGGCCCTGCCATCTCGGAGCGCCCGATGAAGAGCGCCGCTCCACTCATCATGGCGTAAAAAACCTGGTAGAAGCCGTAGTCGAAGGACAGCGGCAGGAAGACGCCGATGCGGTCCGTCTCCCGATACTGAAGCCGCGCCATGATCGCCTGCGTGACGAAGTCCACGTTCGCATGGCTCAGCATCACGCCGCGCGGCATCCCGGTGGAGCCGGAGGTGAAAACGAGGAAGGCCAGGGCATCTCCGCCCTCGGGGTTCGGCAACTCCACGGCTTCCGTTTCACCCAAAGCGGGGAAGTCCTGATCGAGCGACACGACTTTGGCCGTGCCACAGAAGGGGCGGAGATCGGCCCGCTTCTCCTCCAGCAGGATCAAAGCTGGCTCGCATTGACCGACGATGCGCTGAAACGACTCCGCCGTGATCTGCGAGGTGAGCACGGAAAAGACCAGCCCGGCCCGCGTCGCGGCGAGAGTCACCAGCGGCAGTTCCACGCGGTTCTCGGACACGACGAGCACACGGTCACCCGCCTGCGCGCCCATTTTTAACATGCCCGCAGCCAGCCGCTCCACCTGCGCGGCGGCTTCGGCGAAGGTCAGGCTTTGCCGATCATCGAACAGGAACGTCCGCTGCGGGAAACGCAGAGCGGCCTGGGAAAGCAGGTCTTGAAGATGAAAAACAGGCATCGGGGGGATGAGCCGGAAATGAACGCGCTGCCGATTTCGGAGGCAAGATGCAATACGTTCTTCCTTGTCGTGTCAGCCGCCACATCAATGCCTGCGTGGCCCGCGATTGGCTTCCTGCCTCACAAACAACGGCTCCAGATGCTCGCGAATCCAGGTGAAGGCCGCCTCCAACCCCTCGCGCTGATAAATGACGCCGATATCCGCCTCGACCTTCGTCGGATTGCCGAAGCAGTTCAGGAACTGATTGCAGGTGAACCGCGTTTTCATCTCCGCATCCATCGCGCCATGATGCCGCAGCACCCATGAGCGAACATACAGCTCCAGCACCGCATCCCCGACCCAGGCGTCTTGGCGGAGTTTTTCGAGAGGATGAGGTGCATCGGGCATTCGCCAGATTGCCCGAGGTCAGTGCGGTGCCAAGCGCGAATTAGCGCGGCGTGAGAATGATGGAGTGATCGTCCGCCGCGATCGTGTGATTCGACAGCTCGGCGATGTAGCGCAGAGCTTCCCACGCCGAGATGTCTTTGAGATTGAGCGTGATCTGCGTCGTGGGGTTGCCGCCGGGCTTGATGATGACGTTTAGTTTCGCAGAGTCATCTTCACGCCCTTGAACCTTGATTCGAATAAACTCCACCGCCTCCTTAAGCGTGGCTTTCGAGTAGTGCACCTGAGGCAACTTGTACTTCTTTGCTAACTCGACGGCTTTGCCAGTTATGGGTGCTGGTGGTTTGGCGGTGGAGTCCTTGGAACCAGGCAGAAATACGACGATATTCTCTTCGATCCGATATTCCATCCCAGCAAGATCAGCCGTGTACTTCACCACATCGCTCAGAGGTACGTCTTTGAGATCCATGCTGATGCTCGCTTCAGTGGCTGAGCCGCCCTGCAATATGAAATTCACGCCGCGCTTGCTGACCTCTGGCTCGCTCGTGTCGAAGGCTCGTGACTTCACGCGGAAGAACTCGATGGCTTCCTCCAGCGTCGCTCCGCTAAACTGAACCTTGGGAAAGATGATGGCGTCGAGCTTTACCTGAATCGGGCTTTTGGGAGCAGCTGCTTCGCTCTTCGCAGCCTGTGGGTATCCGAGACGCATCTTTTTGGATGCCTGTGCTTCCTCGCTCGTGCCGAAATAGATGCCGCCAAAGGCCTTGCCGTCCTCAGTACCATAAAAGGAAACGTGCGGCAGACCTTCGAACATCTGGGGATGGTGCAGCACGACGCTGCCCTTTCCTTTGGCGATGTTTTTGGTCTGACTGGCTTCGACCTTGGTCCTGCCTTTGTCCTTGGAGGTGATGAAGAGGGAGATTCTGGCCGTGTCAGCGCTGGCGAGTTCGTAATCGGCGGTGACGGTGATGAAATCGTCTCCGCGCTGCACCTGGGTGATGCGGATGGAATCTCCCTCGCGGAACGCCGACTGGCCGATGGTGAATGCGCTGGCTGACGCAGCGGCAGGTTGTTGAGCCCTGGTGATTCCGAAGAAGGTCAATAGGACCATGCAGAGGGTGATGCTGGATTTCATGATGGGGTTGGGTTGGTGGTGGTTGGCGATGGACTGAATGCGTGAGCGCAAGGCGTTGCCTCGCTGGAAGATGCCGACGAAGCCGAGGCTGAGACCGCGTGGACAAAAGGCCGTCTCGACTTTGAGCAAGGCGTGACCGTATTCGCGACGGCGGTCGTTGGTGTCGTTTTGCAGGACTTGGGCATCGCAGGCGACCTCGCGATCAAGGCGGACTTTGAAGAAGGCGAGCCAGAGGAGCGGATTGAACCAATGCAGAGCCAAGAGCAGACAAAGCAACGCATTGAGCGGCAGGTCGCCACGCTTGAGATGCATGAGTTCGTGTCTCAGCACGAGGCCGACTTCGCGCGACGTGAACGTATCTCGAAAGTTCACAGGAAGCAGCAAGGTCGGACGGAACAGTCCAGTCACCGCCGGGCTGGAGATCGCCGTGGATAGACAAATGCGTGGCGCACGGCTCAGACGCAGTTCTGTCGATAGGTGCGCCACTTCCGCCAGCAGCCCGGCATCCGGCGGACACGAGGCGCGACGAAATCGACGTAGTGTCATGGTGAATGAGATCAGACCTGACAATATCAGCGCGCCAGCACCCATGACCCAGAGGAGAGTCCAGGTAAAAAGTGGAGCGGACTTTTCCGCCAAGCGGGAGGGCTCAGTTGTGGCCTGCTCCGCCGACACGAACGAGATGTTTTCTGGAATCGACAGCGGTACAGACACCTCAGGAGCGAAGAAAAAACTCTCCGCGCTCCAGCGGCTCTCTGGCAAAACCGGCATCAGCAGCACCACGAGCACCGGCAGCCACAGCGCATACAGCCAGCGAGCCGAGAGCTGCTTCCGCAGCAGCACTTGCAGCAAAAGCACTATCACAGTCAGCAGTGAGGCGCGGAGACTGGTGGCAAGTAGCCAGTCAAAGACGAGTTCGAGCGTGTTCATGGCAGGTTATTGGGTTAGGGATTGATCGAGCAATTTCTTCAGCTCCTTCACCTCTTCAGGCGTGAGCTTGCTGTTCTGGGCGAAGTGGACGAGCAGCGGCTTCGCAGCGCCGCCGAAGATGCGCTGGAGGAAGGAGTCGCTCTCCGCCCGCACACAGGCCTCGCGCTTTACGGCGGGTGCATAGGTGCGGGTGCCGCTGCCGTTCTCGGCGGTTTTTAGTGCGCCTTTCTCCAAAAGCCGCGTCAGTAGCGTGCGCACCGTGTTTTCCGCCCAGCTCATGGTCGGACGCAGGGTCTTCGTGACTTCGGACGCCGTCTGCGGAGCACGCTCCCAGAGCGCTTCCATGACGGACCATTCGGATTCGGAGATGTCAGGGGTAGGCATGGTATTTTCTGAATTTCCACTAGTTCACTACACTTGTCGTGAAAATACAACTACAAATGTAGTGATCAACGTTGTGCTCTCGATTATTCACTGGAATAGACTGCTCAAATCTCGCTCTCACTTAACGAATCCCTTTTCGTCTGAAAGGATGACGGCTGACGTAACGGTTGTGTCGTCGCCAAAACTCTGCATCCCCCCGCGACCATGAAATCCCTCTTTGTCACCCTCGCCGCCATGTCCCTACTCGCCACCTCTGCTACCGCTGCTGATCCCGCCCCCTCGGGCAAAACGGAGTCCGCCATCCTCGGCGGCGGCTGCTTCTGGTGCGTGGAGGCTCAATACAAAATGCTCAAGGGCGTGAACAAGGTCATCAGCGGCTACGCTGGCGGCACGGTCGATAACCCGACCTACAAACAGATCTGCAATGGCGACACCGGTCACGCCGAGGTCATCGAGATCCAGTTCGATCCCTCCATTATCACCTACAAGGACATCATCGATCTCTTCTGGCTCGCCCATGATCCCACCACGCTGAATCGCCAGGGCAATGACGAGGGCACGCAGTATCGTTCCACGATCATGTACACCAGCGAGGAGCAGAAAAAGATCGCCGAAGCCTCCATGGCTGAAGCGGCGAAGGATGCCCCAGGGAAGATCGTGACGGAGATTGTGCCGCTGAAAAAATTCTACGTCGCCGAGGACTACCACCAGGACTACTTCGCCAACAATCCGTTCGCCGGTTATTGCCGCGTCGTCGTCAGCCCGAAGGTGATCAAGTTCCGCAAGAAGCTCGAAGAGAAAGCGAAGCTGAAAGCTGAGGCTAAGTGAGATAGCCGCCTCGTCGAAGCGAGGGCCAAACATTCAAAAGGGTCAAGGGAGGCAGCTCCCTTGACCCTTTTTGTTTCGACATGCTTTGAAACTAGATCACTTCCCCCACTGCCAGGCTTCATTGAAGAAGCCGGCGTCAGCAATGCCGCCGGGGGCGCGGGGTGTCTTCGGCTGGGTGAGGTCGATGACGGCCCAATCAGGCAGTTTGGCGATCTGGCGGGCGTTGTTGAGGTAGTCGTATTCGCGATAAGTAAAACTGCTGTTGATGACGATGTAGCGCTTCGGGTTCAGCGGGTTCGGATAGACGAGCACGGGAGCGTGGGTGGCGGTGTCGTAGGTTTTGCCGTTGGCGGTGAGTTTGCCATTGGCCCACTGGATGGGGAGTTTGGTGATGACCTTGGCGAGCACGGCGTTGCTCTGCGGATCGCCCCAGAGGACGAGGTTGCTGGCGGCGATGTCGGCATCGGTGACGGCTTTGTCGTCCTTGGCGGGAGCATCGCCACGGAACTGGCGACGCCACTCGAAGCTGGCGCGGTCCAACTCGGTCTTGGTCCAAGCACCGACTTTGTCATTCATGGCGGTGCCTGTGGGTTTCACGAAGAGGAAGCTGTCCATGAAGGCGTCGTCGATGGGGCCGGAGAGGCCGTGTTGCTTCACGAGCTTACCGTCTTCATGGGCGGTGAGCGTCTGCTGCCACTTGCCACCGCTGCGGCGGAGATGCACGAGCCAGGAGCGATCCGTCTTTGGGCGCACGACTTCCAGCGTGGTGCCATCGATCTTCACGCTAGGCTTTTCGCGGACGCTTAGCGGGCAGTGACCGGCTGGCATGTTGATCGTGATGGCAGTGACGTTCTGTGTTTTGAGAGTGACCTCAGCATCGCCGTTGATTTCGGCATGGACGCGGGTGCTCTCCCAGTGCTTTTCCAGCTCATCGACGGTGATCCAGTGCATGGTGTTGTAGCGGAGGAACCAGGTGGTGAAATTGATCTCGCGCGGCGTGCGGTCACGACCCACGGCGGCGATGGCGGCGAGGCGCTTTTCGACTTCGATGAGGGCGTTGGGCTCGATTTTATGCGCGGTCTGCGGGCCGATGATGTGGGTCAGCTCGATGTTCTCAAGGCGGAGATATTTCTCCATGATGTCGGCGGCCTGTTTCTGCTTATCGATTTCGCCGCTGTAGGCCACGGTGGGCACGTGGAAGAGGTTCAGGGCGCTGTCGGTGGCGTTGTACCAATGCCAGAGCGTCTTTTCATAGGCGGGGATTTTGGAGACGTCCTCACTCTGGAAAACATTGAGGAACTCGGGTGTCTCGGCAAAGCCTGCGCCAGGGTTCGCAGCGCACCATTTCTCGGCGTAGTTCACGGCGAACTGCCAGGCGGCGGCACCACCCATGCTGAAGCCGCGGACGATGGTGCGGTCTTCATCAATTGCGTAGAACTTCTTCGCGTGATCGAGCGCTTCGAGCAGATCCACTTCGCCGGCGAATTTGTTCGCGCAGCAATAGCGGCCATACGGGTGCAAAACGAGTGTGTTCGCAGGAGCGATCTGGCCCGTCTGCTTGCGGCGTTGGTCGATGAAGCCCATCTCGCTCAGCGTCTCGCCACGGCCATGGCACCAGGCATCAAGGCGCGATGGCGCGCCGCTGTAGCTTTCAGGAATGACCATGCCATAGGGCTGCACGGAGCCATCGATCTTCGAACGATAGCCGCGCACGACGAGGCCCTTTTGTGTCGTCCAGGGATGCTGGCCGTTCTTGAGCTGCTCGGCGCGTTGTTTGCCCTCGGCGATTATCTCTTGGGCGGACTTCAGCTCGGTCAGTTTGTGGACTTCGTTGTAGCGCAATGCCCAATCCACCGCCTTGAAGTACACTTCCACATCGGGCAGCAAGTCGGCGAGTTTCGGATTCTTTGCCTGTGCTTTTTCCGCCTCATTGATGGCTGTGCGCAGCTCGCCGAGACCGAGCCACAGAGGCTTGGCATCTGCTTCGGGAACTGCGACTCCGGGAGGCGGCACAGGGCGGACATTGTCAGCGAGGTTGTCTTTCGGACCATCGGCGAGGGCGATGATGGGAAGCAGGGCGAGAGCGAGGCGTTTCATGGTTGGGAAAGGGCAGAGGCTTACGCTTTGCGGGTGGCTTTCTTTTTGGCGGGCTTCACCGCTTTGAAGGGTGATTCCACCTCCGCGAGCGGGCACTGGTAGATCTCGAAAGGCCCGGCGGTGGAGCTGTCGAACTCGGCGGCGGCGTGGAGGCCAGCTTTCACGATGTCCACGACGTCATCACACTGATCATAGACGCTCTGCATGGCCCCGAGGGCAAAGTCGCGACCTGAACCTGCGGACCAGAATTTGTGGAACTGCTGCGCACTGCGATACGAGTAGAGCGCGAAGATGCCGTGCGGGTTCGCCATGAGACCGTAGAACTGCGTGGTCTCGTATTCCTCGCCTTTGTCGGGCATGGTGGACATGAAGTACTCGGCCTTCATCCAGTGGTGCGCGTGGCGGAAGGATTCGAAGATGGCGGACGTGCTGGAGAAGTCGCGCGGACGCTCGGGATTGGCGAAGTAGCTGTTCATCACCACGAGGCTGGTGGAGGTGCCGGTGAGGCCGATGAAGGTGTCGCCGATCTTGGTGATCTTCGTCTTGTTGACGATGTGATTGGCCTTCTGGCGGAGTGAGCCGAGAGAGCTCATGGTGTCAGCGCCGATGCAGGCGACGCCGTTTTTCTGGGCAACAACGATGGTGGACATAAATGGAGCGCGAGTGTGACAGGCGCTTACATCGGTGCAAGCTCGCTCATACACATCAAAATGATAAGGGGCGGTTTGCTACAGGATTCACAAGATTTGAGGATTAACAGGTCTGAAAAAATCCTGCTCATCCTGTGAATCATGTCAATCCTGTGACCGCGGCCATGATCTACCATTAGATGCCGAGTGGATGTCGTATCTCACCAGCCGCCGCCCATGGCTTTGATGAGGCGGACGGTGGCGGCGAAGCGCTGGGCGGTGATCTGGGCGCTCTGGCGCTGGAGTTGGAGCAGGGTGCGCTCGGCATCAAGGAGCTCGAGGTAGCTGAGGCTGCCGCTTTCGTAGAGGGAGCGGATCAAAGCGGTGGACTGGGTGGCGGCGGCGAGGGCTTCACTTTGCGCGGCGGCCTGCTCGCGGCGGCTGCGGATCTGAGTGAGGCTGGTTTCCACGTCCTTCACCGCACCGAGCACGGCCTGACGGTAGTTCGCGATGGCTTCCTCGCGTGCGGCTTTGGCCTGACGGACTCGGGAACCGATGAGCACGTAGCCAGTGAGCGGCAGACTGATCTCGGGGCCGATGGACCAGACTTTGCTGTCTGCGCTGAAGAGGGAGCTGGATTTCAGGCTAAGGAATCCGGCGTCACCAGTGAGCTTGATGGAGGGAAAGTAATACGAGGTGGCCACGCCGACCTCGGCATTGCGCGCGGCGACGAGGCGCTCAGCGGCGGCGACATCGGGGCGACGCTCCAGCACCTCGGCAGGAATCCCGGCTGGCACGCCGGGCGGTGAGCCAGAGATGGGTCGCTCTGCGATGGTGAAGGTGCTCGCGGGTTCGCCGCAAAGGATGGCGAGGATGTCCGCGGTCTCCTGGCGCAGGCGCTTCACATCGGTGAGTTCGGCTTTGCCCGTGGCCAGCTCGGTGCGGGCGCGGGCGAGATCGACCTCGGGGATGGTGCCTGCTTTGAAACGCTGCTCGATGAGGCCGAGCGAGCGGGTGCGGAGTTCGTTCGTCTGGCGCAGCGCAGCGACTTCGGCATCATAAGCGCGGAGCAAGAAATAACTGGAGGCGACATCGCTGGTGAGCGTGAGCATGACACCGTGATAGTCGGCGATGCTGGCCTGTGACTGGGCGCGGGCGGATTCATAAGTGCGGCGGACTTTGCCCCAGAAGTCGATCTCGTAGCTGAGGTCGAGCACGTCGCGGAAAGTATTGATGTGTGAGGAAGGGATGCTGACCGGCACGGGCGTGGGCAGATTGCCGGAGGTGCGCTCGCGCTTGCTGTTCGACTTGATGCGGATGTCAGGGAAGAAATCTGCCGAGGTGCCGCGTGCTGAGGCGCGGGCTTGATCGACACGTGAGACGGCGGCCTTGAGGCTTTGATTGTTCGCCAAAGCGCGCTCTTCCAGGCGATTGAGTTCGGCATCGTGGAAGGCCTTCCACCAGTCGCCTCTCGGCAGATCATCCTTCGGCACCGCAGGCTGCCAGCGCCACTGTGCGGGCATCACGGGCGTGAGGTCCGGCTTCTCGTAGTTCGGGCCGGAAAGGCAGGCGCTCAGCGTGAAGGCGAGCGGGATGAGCAGGAGGCGGGACATGAGCAAAATCAGGCAGGAGTGGGAAGAGCGGCTTCACGAGCCGAGCGACGGACGGCGCGCTTTTCAGCACGGCGGCGACGCCATTCGACGACGTCATCGAGCAGCGAATAGAAGACCGGTGTGGCGAGCAGCGTCAGCAAAAGTGAAAGCGTCTGGCCGCCGATGATGACGCCGGAGGTGGCGGTGTTGAAAGCAGCGCCGATGCCTTTGGAAAGCATGAGCGGAATCATGCCGGCCACGAACGCGGCGGTGGTCATGAGGATGGGGCGGAGACGGTCTTTGTTCGCCTGAAGGATGGCATCGAGCCGGTTCATGCCATGCTTGCGGAGCTGGAGCGTGTGATCGATCTGAAGGATGCCGTTTTTCTTCACCACGCCGAAGAGCACGAGGATGCCGAGCGTGGAGAAGATGTTCAGCGACTGCCCGAAAACGATCAGCGAGAAGATAGCGAAGGGCAGCGTGAGCGGCAGCGCGATGAGGATGGTGAAGGGATGAATCCACGACTCAAACTGCGCGGCGAGGATGAGATACATGAAGATGAAGGCCATCGAGAACGCGGTGACGAAGGCGATGCCTGCGCGCTTGAGTTCCTTCGACCTTCCTTCGGGACCCATCGCGTATTCAGGCGGCAGGTTCTGCCGTTTCAGAATGGCTTCGATCTCGCTCATGATCTCGGATTCACCGAAGCCAGGCGCAGGGTTCGCGGTGATGGTGACTTGGCGGCGGCGATTGGCGCGGTCGATCTGTGCGGGGCCTTCGCGCGGCGTGAGTGAAACGAGATTCGAGAGCGGCACGGGCGGACCTTTGAGCGAAGGCACGGAGAGCAGTTGCAGAGCTTCGGAGCTGTTGCGGTAGGGTTCCTCGGAACGCAGGTGGATGTCATACTGCTCTCCACCTTCATCATAGGTGGAGACATCGGCTCCACCGACGAGCAAACGCAGCGTGGCGGAGAGATCGGCGATGTTTACGCCGAGCTGCCCGGCCTTGCTGCGATCCACCACCGCGCGGATCTCGGGCTTGCCGCTGACCAGCGTGGTATCGACATCGCGGATACCGGGGATTTTCAGAATGTCCGGCATCGCCGCGCCCACCGCCTGGCTGATGCGGTCGAGGTCGGGTCCACCGACGAGATACTGGATGTTCGCACTGGACTGCCCGGTGTTGAAGGCGGGCACTTCGAGCACGTTTAGGCGCAACTCGGCGGGATACTTCGGGATGATCTCCGTGCGCACACGATCCATCATCGACTGCTGCGTCTCCTGCCGCAAAGCTGGGTCGATGAGGCTGACGTAGATGCTTGCTTGGTTTGGCGTGCGCTGGTCGTTATCGCCGATGCTCATGAGCGTGTAGGCCACGCCGGGCAGGCTACGGATGTCGCGCGCGATTCGCTCTGCGGTGATGTCTGTGGCAGCGAGGCTGGTGCCTTCAGCAGTGCGCAGCGTGACTTGAAACTGAGCTTCTTCATTCGGTGGCAGCAGCGCTTTTTGCACCTTCTTCATCAGCGGCCCGATGGCATACAGCGAGCCGAGACAGAGCAGCACGACGAGCCAGCGATGACGCATGGAGAAGCGCAGCACGATCATGTAGAGCGCCTCCAGCGGATGATAAAAAAGGTTCACCAGCTTTGCCATGGAACGCTCCAGCCAGTTCGGGCGCGTGACGCTGAGCATTCGCGCTGAAAGGCTGGGCGTAAGGGTGAAGCTGACAATGAGTGATACGACAATGGCGAAGGCCATGGTGTAGCCGAAGCTGCTCAGGAACTTGCCGACGATGCCGCTGAGGAAGGCCACGGGCACGAACACGGCCAGCAAGGACAGCGTCGTCGCCATGACCGCCATGCCGATCTCTTTGGTACCATCAATGGCGGCCTGGAAGGGTGGCGTTTTCTTTTCGTCGATGTGCCGGAAGATGTTCTCCACGACGATGATGGCATCATCAATCACGATGCCGACCGCGAGTGCGAGCGCGATGAGGCTGATGGAATTTAGCGTAATGCCCGCCGCCCACATGATGCCGAAGCTGGCGATGATGGAGGTGGGAATGGCGAGCGCGGAGATGAAGGTGGCACGCACATTGCCGAGGAAGAAAAGCACGACGATGGCCGCGAAAAGCGATCCGAGCACGAGATGCTCCTTCACTGCATCCGTGCTGGTGCGGATGACGAGCGAGTTGTCCCGCACGATCTTCACCTCGTAGCCTTTGGGCAGGAAGGGTCGGAGTTCATCAATGCGCTCAGTGACGGCATCGACGACGGCGATGGTGTTCTCTCCCGACTGCTTCCGCAGCGAGAGCGTGACGGTGGGCACGCCATTGAGTCGGGCCACGCTTTGCAGTTCCTCCGCGCTGTCCTCGACACGGGCGACATCGCTCAATCTCACGAGACTTCCACCAGCCTCGCGAATGACGAGGCGCTGGATGTCCTGAAGGTTCTCGGCCTTGCCAACGATGCGGAGGCCTGCCTCATGCGCGGCGTTCTTCACCATGCCGGAAGGGATCTGCACGTTCTGCATCATCAGCGCACGCTGCACATCGAGCGCGGTGAGATTGAAGGACTGGAGGCGGATGGGGTCGAGCCAGATATTGATCTGCCGCTTCTGCCCGCCGAGCAGAGTCACCTGCCCGACACCGGGCACGCTTTCCAAACGACGACGCAGGACCTTGTCGGCATACTCGGTGATGTCGCGCGTGGGCTTGTCTGCGACGAGCGCGATGCTGAGGATGGGCGTGGCATCGGGGTCGAGCTTCTCGACGATGGGCGTGTCCACGTCATCCGGCAGCGTGGCGATGATACGGTTCACGCGGTCGCGCACTTCCTGTGCGGCGACATCGACGTTCTTTTCCAAAAGGAAGACGACGAAGACCTGCGAGATGCTGTCGCTGGAGACGGAGCGGAGTTGGTCGATGCCGCTGACGGTGTTCACCGCTTCCTCGATGCGGTCGGTGATCTGCGTCTCGATCTCCTGCGGTGTGGCCCCGACGAGTCGCGTGGTGATGGACACCGTGGGGAAGTCCACTTTCGGAAAGCGGTCCACGGGAAGGCGGGTGTAACCCAGCACACCCACGACGACGAACACCAGCACAATGACGCTGGCGAAGACGGGGCGTTTTACGGAGACGGCGGCGAGCCACTGCATGTGCGTCGTGAGTTAGAGTTTGAGAACGACAGGTGCGCCATCGGCGGCACTCGCGTCAGGATTGAGCACCACGGATTCACCATCTGCGAGGCCCTGGCGGATCTCGATCCAGTCCTCCCGAGTCTCGCCTATCTCGACGAGGCGTTCTTCGAGCTGGTCTTTCCGAATGATGAAAAGCTTCCGCCGCGTGCCTTCGATGCGCAGCGCGGCAGCGGGCACGGCAATGGCTTTTTCATCGCTGGTGATGAGCCTCGCTTCAGCAAACAAGCCTGGCTTCAAACGCCCGTCCTGGTTGTCCACGGCAGCTTCGACGAGGAGATCGCGCGATGCCTCACGCACCGCTGCACCGATGAAGTTGATCTTTCCCTGGAAGCTCACCTTTGGATAGGCCGCGACACTGAACTCGACGAGCTGCCCAGGCTTTACCTTGCCGACAGCCGCTTCGGGAACGTTCACGACGAGGCGCAGCGTGGCGGTATCGACCACTCGTGCCACGGCCTGGCCGGGCCGCACATACTCGCCCGGTGAGACAAGCCGCTCCGCCACGGTGCCTGCGAAGGGCGCGGGAATGACGGCGTCCTTGAGCGACTTCTCCGCCATGTCGCGGCGCGCTTCTGCGGCGGCGAGCTGGGCTTCTTTGGCGGGGGTGTCGGTGCGCAGCCGATTGAAGTCCGCCTGGGCAATGGCCTTGGATTCGGCGAGAGGTTGGTTGCGCTGGAGTTCGCTGCCAGAAAGTTCGGACTGCGCCTTCGCCAGCACCACGGAGGCTTCGGCTTCACGCAAAGTCATCTGCGCGACTCGTTCATCGAGCTTCACGAGCACATCGCCCGCCTTCACCACGGCACCACGTTCGACAGGCGTGGACTCGACTTTGCCCGCTGCATCGGAAGCGACCATGGCATCCCACTCGGCCTGGAGCTGACCCGTCACGCGCAGGAAGCGCGGCATCAGGCGCAACTCCGCTTTCGCGGCTTTCACTTCGATGGGCTTCGCTGGTGGCAATGCGGGCGCGCTTTCCGCCGCAGGCGGTGGCTTGTGGCAGGCGGTGAGGCTGAGCATCGCAACGATGGCAGCGTGGATAACGGAAGGTCTCATGGGCAAAGGGGTCATTTTTTGGCATCGGCACGCAGGCCGGCGAGCGCGTGCAGCGCGAAGTCAGCGATGCCGGAGGCGAGTCGCTCGATGTCAGGTTCGGTCTTTGGCACGGGCGGCCCGAGTCGGTCGATGAAGACGCGACCATGATCAAAGTGGACGCACAAGCCGACGATGTGATGCGCGAGCATCTCGCACTGCATGTCGGGCTCTGGCTTGCGCAAAACGGCGGCGATGATGCGGTGTAATTCCTCATGGAATGGCCGCACCACGAGCTTCAAAAACTCCCCCAGACAAGCGGTCGGCTGCCGCATCTCATGCGCCACGAGCTGGCCGAGCACAGGGTTTGAGGCGCGCTTCAGCAAGATGAAGCGCAGGCAGAATCGAATCCACAAACGCAGCGTCTCCTCGGGCTTCATGTCGCTGCTGAGCGTCACCTGCGGCTCATGCTCCAGTGCGCGGCGGTGGCTCTCCACCAACACCTCACGGTAGAGCCCCTGCTTGTCGCCAAAGTAATACTTCACCGAGGCGAGGTTCGCCCGCGCCTTCAGGCAGATCTGCCGCAGGCTGCCTTTGTCGAAGCCATCGCGCGCGAAGATCTGCATCGCCGCCAGCAAGAGACGCTCCCGCCTGGCTTCGGGGTCGCGTTCGCGTGGTGCAGAGTTTTTAGACATGCGTTTATAAACAGATGTTTAACTCGGCGCATGAGGTCGCTAGGTCAAGATGGTTGTTGGCCGTTACTTCACCGGCTCACCGAGGTGCTTCTTGAAGAAGGCGGCGGCGATGTCCACGGTCTCGGCGCACCACGGGTCGCTCATCCAGAAGGGATGAGGAGCGTCCTTGAGTGTGTGGACGGAGGTCTCGATGCCGAGTGCTTTCAGTTTCTCCATCATCTCGGCTCGGCCGATCTTGAGGGAGTCCTTTTCACCCTCGATGAAGATGGTCGGCGGCACGCCGGCGCGGACGTGAGTGATGGGCGAGACGGCTTTGTACAGCTCAGGCTTGTCCTGCGCAGCACTGCCGAAGAAGAGCACGGCGCCTTCGTTGGTCTTCTCGGCATTCGCTGCCAGCATGTCCTGAGTGGCGGCCATGACGATGGCGGCTTTTACAGCGCTGGACTGGTCTTTGAAAGGCCCCTCGCCCTCAAACTCAGCGAGGCCGGTGGTCATGGCGGTCAGGCCGGATAGATGCCCGCCTGCGGAGCCGCCCATGCAGCCGATGCGCTCGGGGTCAATTTTGAGTTCCTTCGCGTGGGCGCGCAGGCAGCGCAGCGCGGCTTTGCAGTCGTGGATGGCGGCGGGGTACTTTGCTTCGGTGGAGAGGCGATAGCTCACCAGCGCCGTGACGAAACCACGCGCGGCCAGCCTTTCCATCATGGGTTTGTCCGCCTCGACTTGGCGCGCTTTCCAGCCACCGCCGTGAATGTCGAGGATGCAGGGCCAGGTGCCTTCCGCGTCCGGCACATAAACATACAACTCCACCGTGTGCTCGGGATACTTGGCGACCTCGATCGTCTTGAACGTGAAGCCATCCGGCGTCTTCGGCAGGAGCTTCTTCCACTTCGGGCCGGTGCTAGCGGGTTTGGCCGCAGGCTTGGGATCAGCGGCCAGAACGGCGGAGGCGATGACGAGCAGGGAGAGAAGGAGTCGTTTCATGAGCCGATGAGAACGCAGGGCAGCTCAGCAAGCCATCACGAATCCTTCAGTGGCTCAGACTTCCTCTTCCCAGGCCTCTTCTTCTTCCTCTTCCTCCGCATCGTCCAGTTGGATGCGGATGGAACGTTCTTCGAGAGCGTCGCGGACATCGAGGATGTCCTGAGGTTCGACTTGGAGGCAAAGGCCGGGAGGAGCACGGCGTGTGTTGAGGCGCTCGACTTGGAGGCGCTCCAACTGGAAGCCGAAGCGTCCGTAAAAGGGGATGACCGGAGTGCTGG
>JBIKIA010000203.1:0-8007 GCA_044361885.1 Prosthecobacter sp.
ATTGTTGCGGTAGTATTTCAGCGGATCAGTGACGGACTCGCCGACATAAGCAAAGGCGGCGAAGTGGAGCACGGCCTCAGGTTTGTGCTCGGCGAAGAGGCGATCCAGCAGGGCGGCATCGGCCATGTCGCCCTCGACGAAGGTCACGCGATCCAGCGGCAGCGCCTCGCGATGGCCGAAGACCAGACTGTCGAGAACGACGATCTTTTCCCCCAGCTCCAGCAGATGCCGGACGGTGTGTGAGCCGATGTAACCTGCGCCGCCAGTGACGAGAAGTGTGCCTGTGTTTGCCATGTGGTCGTATCGATAGCGCGGGGTGGTGGAGGTTGGCAAACTACAGATTCGCCCTCAACTGAGGGTAATCGGGATGCAATATGCTGAGACTACATCTTGGGCGGAACGCACGTCTCACTCCAACCCTTTCCGCAGCTCATGCACGGTGCTGATGATGTGATCCTCCACCTTCTCGCTCCAGCGTGTCGGGTGGGTGCCCCACTTCATCGCATCGCCGCCCTCGTAGCCGCCCTCTTTCCAGACGCGGTGGCTGGGGATGTAGCTGGGCACGTCATTGGTGTAGGCGCTGACCCACACGAGCGGGTCTTTGATCTCCGCTTTCAGCCGCAGGGAGTAATCCACCACGACCTCACCGCCGAGAGTGACCCAGGTGAGCTGATCGCCGAGACGCAGCACCTGCACGGGGTAAGGGTAGTCCTGAGGCAGCTTGCCCTCACTTTCCAGCCGGGCTAAAACGCGACCCGCGTGGGCTTTGTCGAGGCTGTTCGTGGACTTCTGCTTTTCGAGGAGCTGCTCCCGTCTGGGCAGGGTGTCGTAGGCCAGAGGGATCTCACGATAGGCGGCGCGGATGCCGCCGCTGAGCGGGATCATGTTCGTGGTCAAAGCCGCCTCCACGGAGGTGGCCAGGCTTTTTCCATGAGTCTGAGCCAGCTCCATCGTGCGGCGTGGGTAGGGGTTCTGGTCGCCACTGCAGCCGTTCATAAACATGGCCGTCACGCCAGGATGGGCGGACTCCAGCGCCTGCTGCGCGTAGCCCGCGTAATCGCTGCTGAATTTCTGGTGGCCGAGCGTGGTGCAGTGGCAGGCATAGCCAAAGACAAAGGCGATCTCCTTCCCTGCCGCATCAGCGACCTTGAGCACAGGCACGGCATGATCCACCGGGCCATCTGGATTCGGGAAATTGTTCCACCCGCCGCTGCCATTCGGCGTCCGGCGATTCATGGCGAAGCCGCTGCGTGCCTTGCTGTAGTGAATCGTCGCTGGAGCGGCTTTCTTTAAAGCGTCACCCACGAGGCCGACGAGCGTTTGCTGAAGCTTGTCCGTGTAGGCTGCCGCCTCAGCCTCGCGCTGCGCGGGATCATCGGTGCCATGCAAGCGCGTCGTCCTCAGCTCTGGCCCGCTGTGTGTATGGCTCGCATTGATCGCCAGTCGCTCGGGGGCGATGCCGAACTGCTTCTGCACCTGCTCGGCCACATGCAGCCGCACGTTTCTTGGCACGCCGATGAGGTCCATCGTGATCAGGGCAAACTTCCCACCCGCCGTGTCTTCGATCACCAGCGCCTTCGCAAACAGATCCAGCTCCACGCCCTCGGAAGGCTTCGTGCGTCCCGCATAGCCCGCCATCCACATGGAACCCTCCGGGGTGATCTTGGCACTCGCGGCACCGGCTTTCCAGACGGGCGCAGGCTTGTCAGCCGAAAAGGCGAGTGCAGCTAGAACGAGACAAAAGGGCAGCAGCAGTTTCATGGGCGAGGAGTCGCCCGCTGCATCAGGTTTCTTGCTCAGCGTGTCACTGCTCCACCTTGAAAAGATGCATTGAAGTCCCGGCGGGGTTCAACTCGACGTAGTTGTTTGCTCCAGTCCACTCATAGCTGTGGCCGTGCATGAGATCGTGGACACGGTAGGGCTTGCTGGCATCAATCCCGAGCGCGCCGAGATCTAGATTCACGGAGGAGGCGACGTTCGCGAGGCCGTTGAGGCTGATCACGCAGAGAAGGCGGTTGCTCTTGTCGGGCGTGGCCTTGCTGTAGCAGATGACTTCCTCATGCGACGAGGCGTGGAAGACGAGGTTGTCGTAGAGATGCAGCGCGGGGTTGTCTCGGCGGATGTGATTGAGCCGGGCGATGAAGCCTTTAATGTTCCCCGGCGCGTTGTGATCGCGGTTGCGAAGCTGGAACTTCTCGGAGTCGAGGTACTCCTCTTTGCCTGGCAGTGGCTGGTTTTCACAAAGCTCGTAGCCTGAATACATGCCCCAGCTCGGCGTGAGCGTGGCGGCTAGGGCCGCGCGCAGGCGGAAGATGCTGCTCGGGGCGTTTTGCAGGTAGAAAGGCAGGATGTCCGGCGTGTTTGGCCAGAAGTTGGCCCGGTAGTACCAGCGCATCTCACCCTGCGTGAGTTCCCTCGCATACTCGGTGAGCCCGGCCTTGTCCTCTCGCCAGGTGAAGTAGGTGTAGCTCTGCGTGAAGCCGACCTTGCCGAGCACCTGCATCATGTTCGGTTTGGTGAAGGCCTCCGCGAGGAAGATGACTTCGGGATACTTGCGTTGCACGGTGCTGATGAGCTCCTCCCAGAAGGACACGGGCTTCGTATGCGGGTTATCGACACGAAAGATCTTCACGCCTTTGCCTGCCCAGAAAAGCACGACGTCGATCAGCTCACGCCAGAGGTTCTTCCAGTCGGCGCAATGAAAGTTCAGCGGGTAGATGTCCTGATACTTCTTCGGAGGATTTTCGGCGTAACGAATGCTGCCATCAGGCCGCTGGTAGAACCAATCGGGATGCGCTTTGACATAGGGATGATCGGGCGAGCAATTCAGGGCATAGTCGAGCGCGATTTCGAGGCCACGTTTCTGGGCTTCACCCACGAGCCAGACGAAGTCCTCGACCGTACCGAGCGCGGGCTCGACATCGCGATGCCCGCCCGCAGGTCCACCGATGGCCCAGGGGCTGCCGACATCATCTTCGTAGGCGGTGAGGGTGTTGTTTTTGCCCTTTCGTGCCGTGATGCCGATGGGATGGATGGGCGGGAAATAGATGGTGTCGAAGCCCATCGCCTGCGCGTCATCGAGACGAGCCAGGCAGTCGCGGAAGGTGCTGTGCTTGTCGGCGCGGCCTTCGGCGTTGCGGGGGAAGAATTCATACCATGCAGAGAAGCGGGCGAGCTCGCGCTCGACGATGACCTTCAGCGGCTCGCTCGTTGTGGAGAGGCTGCGGTCGGCGTAGGTGTCCATGAGCCCCTGAAGCTCGGCGGAGAGCAAGACTTCCAGCACCTCCTGGGCAGGCAGGGAGCTGAGCAGATCAGCCACGTCCTCGATCTGCGTGGCGCAGTCCGGCGCACCGGCGGCACGGGCGCGCTGGGCGGCATCGCGGAGGAGCTTCGCGCCTTCCAGCGCCTCGACCGGCACATCGGGGTCAGCGGCCTGCACACGCACGGCGAAGGTCTTTTTCCAGCCTTTGTAAGTGTCTGACCAGGCTTCGACCGCATACTCCCAGCGGCCGATGGATTCAAAGCTGCACTGGCCGTGCCAGCGGTCATTGTCCGTGGCTGACATGGGGGCTTCAAACCAGCGCTTCGTGCCGGTGAGCTTCCATTTGAGCACGGCGGACATGACGACGTGGCCATCCATAAAGATGTCGCACCAGACATCGAGCGGCTCGCCCGTGATGCGCTTGATGGGATGACGCCCGCCTTCCAGGCAGGGGTAGAAATTCTCAATGACGACGGTGGGGGCGTGCGATGGAGCGGGCATGGCGTGACTGCGCTTATACAGCGGAGGCAGGAGCGCGAGGCAAGAACGGAAATGCACACTCTCTGCGGCAAGGATGGCATTGAAATCGTGATCTGAGTGCGTATCCCCAGGGACATGATCCTCGACACCCTCGACCACGCCGCCCGCTACGAAGCCCTGAACTCCCGTTTCGCGAAAGCCTTCGCCTACCTCCGCACCGTGGATGGCACGCAGCCCCTGGGCCGGCAGGATCTGGATGGCGACCACTGCTTCGCGCTGGTTCAGACCTATGAGACGAAGCCGATGGAGAAGGCCAAATTTGAGGCGCATCGGAAGTGCATCGACGTGCAGTTCATTTACAGCGGACGCGAGACCATCCTCTGGGCGCCGCTGGCCGCGATGGTGGAGGAGACCATGGCCTACTCCGAGGAAAAGGAAGCCGCGCTGTGGAAACTCGTGCCCGATGTGACTCCGCTGCACATGAGCGCAGGACATTTCGCCATCCTGTATCCGCAGGACGCCCACGCGCCGTGCATTGAGTGGGACAAACCGGAGCAGGTCTTCAAAGTCGTCGTCAAGGTGGCGGTGGAGTGAGTTGAATCATTCCGCAGGGCCTAGGCGTTTATGGCGGCCATGAAACGCCTCTTCGTTTTCCTCGGCCTCCTGACTGTCCGCTGTCTCGCAGATGACCCCGTCGCGGCGTGGTCCAAAGATGTCGTCATCAAGCCCGTGTCAGCCGTCGAAGGGCGACATTCGATCCACAGCTACTATGTGGCGAATCCTGAAAGCCCGGATGGCAGGCACGTCCTGTTTTTCACCTCCACCCATCCGGCCAGCTACGTCGGCGAGGTGCGCATCCTGGAGCGGGCCACGGGCAAAGAAACCGTGCTGGCGGAGAACGTGGCCACTGAGGACGCTCATCGCGTGGCCTGCCAGCAGTGGCTCAGCGGCGGAAAGCGTGTGGCCTACCATGAAGTGATCGACAAGAAGTGGCGCGTCGTCGTCGTGGATGTCGAGACCCTCGCAAAGACCATCGTCGCCGAAGATCACCAGGTCGGCTTCGGCAGACCGGAGGGCGATCTGCTGCCCATGTATGGCTGCCATTGGAATCCAGGACCGCACTGCGACCTCGAAGTCTGGGACGCGGCGACGGGCAAGACGACCACGCTGGCAAAGATCGCCGAGGTGGAGTCGAAGTATGGAGAGTGGCTAGCCAAAGAGTTCGCCGGCAAACCCTGCTCCATCTTCTTTCCCGTGATCAGTCCTGACTTGAAGCGCGTGTTCTTCAAGATCGCCGCCGGCAATGGCGGGGACAACTACATGGCCAAGAACGCCAGCCAGCGGCAGGGCATCGTGTGTTACGACTTCGAAAAAGCAGCCTGCATCTGGCAGCGCGGCCAGTGGGGTCATCCAGGCTGGACGCCGGACTCGCAGCACATCTTCGAAGTCGGAAACATCACCCTGGACATCTCCAGCCCGACCCTCAAATACACGAAGCTCAAAGACATCCCGAACCTGCGCGGGTCGCACCCCTCCGTGAGTCCCGACGGCAAACTCATGGTCACCGATGGCATGACCGAGCCCGTGGGCGGCAAGCCGAACGAATGGGGCATTCTGGTCGCCGACATGAATGGCGGCAAATGGGTGCTACTTCACAGCTTCGAGCAAAATCGCGGCGCACGCTCCTGGCGGCGCAACGACCCGCATCCCGCCTTCAGCGCCGACGGAAAACGCATCTACTACAACACGAGCGACGGCCAGTTCACGAGGCTCATGGTGGCGGAGCGGCCCTAGCCTCACACCTGCTGGCGACGTTTGGCAATCGAGCCCCGCCCCAGTCTCGCGTGTGGACTCATTGCCGGGCAGTCATGGCAACAAAACTTCTTCAAATCATTGAGCATGAACGCCTTTTTGACTTCCATTTTCTCGAAGTCGGCACGCCGTCACGCCCTTCGCCCCGATGGACGGCCCCAGTCTCCTGATGTTGCCAGCCCCGGCGGGTCCCTTTTGTCCCAACCACTGCTAGCATGACACTGGCTCCACTCGCAGGGTCTGACGTGCGTTAAATAACATTAGGAGTAGAAGCGTAAAACGGAACTTCCGAGTTCGATCTCTGAAGGCGTGGCTGAGCTTGAGACCGAACTTGGAAGTTCGATCTACTTCTCACATACCCCTGGCGGGCTTGGTGAGGGTGGAATCATCCCTCGTGGGTGAATCCGCGGCAGCTAAGGATTGGCTTGCGAATTCCCTATAAGAAGTCATTTAGAGTACCCCCCCGAAAAAGATGGCTACCATTACCAAACGCGAAATCGTGTCTGACCTGAGCGACCAGACCGGACTGACGCAGTCTGATGTCTCCACCATGGTGGATGCATTTATTCAGTTGATGAGCAAACGACTGAGCGAAGGGAATGATGTGACGTTCCGAACCTTTGGCACCTTTGAGGTCCGAGTGGCCAAGGCTAAAGTGGGCCGAAACCCCAACAAGCCCGAAGATTCAGTGATCATCCCTGATCGCTGCGTGGTGCGCTTCAAGCCCGGACGTGAACTGAAAGCGGTCGTGGCGGCACTGCCCCCGAAGAAGCTGAGTGAAGGCTGATCCGGTCTGGCCTCTAGTCCTCAGCGGACGGCAGAGGTTTCTCGCTGGTAAATAAGCATTCTGCCTTGCTGCCCCGGTTTGCGGGTGATGCCTTGTTCGCGAACGAGCTTCCAGGCCTCCGGTGCGCCGAGCAGGGCTTTTTCGAGCAGGTGATCATGGGGTCGGCGAAGTTCCTCGGGCATGGATTTATCCAAAAAGGCCCAGGTGATCTGACGGTCATCGAGGTGCTTGAGGAGGGCTTTAGGGGTGTCGAAGGCGAGCTTATAGCCACGGCCCATCCAGTCGCTGGCGGAGAGTTCCTTGCCGCCGCGATAAAGGCGCAGGTTCGCTGGCGCACGGGCTGGCAATGCGAAGACGGCGGCAGCGATGACAGCGCCTTCTCCCCGAGGATCACTGCTGACAATCCAGTTTTGTTTGGGGGCATCTGCGGCGGGGATTCCTGCGAGTTTGACGGCGGTGTCGAAGCCGCTGACTTCCTTCACGGGCAGACCTTTGGTCATCACAAAGGCTGAGATGAGCACCGCACCAAGGGCGGCTTTTCCCATCCAAGAACGCCAGGGCAGCAGCCCCAGGCCGGACATGGCCGCCAGCATGACGACCGGTGCCAGTGTGACCATGTAGCGAGTGCTCAATCCTACGGGGATGAGGAGCAGGATGCAGCCGATGCCGACGGAGAGTCCCAGTAGCGTGGCGACTTCTGGGCTCAGACTGCGGCACTTCCAGCCAAGGAACGCGCCATGGCCGATCCCCAGAAGTGCTAGAAGAGTGATGAGCCAGCCAAAGACTTCGGGCATGGCCTTCAGATGAAAGGGCACGGCATCGAGGAAGTATTGCAGCGGGGAAAGCTGGGTCATGCCTTCCTTGGAAATACCCGTGGAGTAGAGCATCCATGGGCCGGCCAGGACGGCTACTGGCACGGCGGCGCACCACCACGATTTCGTGAGCAGCAGACGCCATTGCCCTGCGAGCACGGTCGCCACTGGAGGCACCAGACACAGGCCCATTCCTGATCCTTTGGTGAGGATGGCTGCGGCTGCGATAAGGCCCCACCCGAGAGCACGCCGAGTCGTGGGCGAGCGCAGGTAGTTCGCCCACTCGATGGCGGCCCAGAGGCAAAGCAGGGCCAGCATGAGGTCCGACATCACATGCTGGACAAGTTTCAATGCCACCGGCAGTGCGATGACGCCCAGGCCCGCGACTGCGGCCAGCGGGTCCGGCATCAAACGTCTGCCAATGACCATGGTGAGGGCCGCCAGCCCGGCCAAAGTCAATGCCTGGAGGAGGAAGAGCACCTGGATAGAGACCTTCGGAATCAGCAAAGGACCGGCGATGAGATAGTAAAGCGGTGGGTAGTGCCCGAGGGCGACGCGGGGAAAATGGTCGTAGTAGGTCTTCGCGAACTTCATCGGGTGCTGGCCGGGAGCTTCGGCGAGGTAATCCCGGATCATGAGAGAGGTCACGGCGTGGGCGGCCTCGTCCGGATCACCGCCGAGATCGGAAGTCAGTGCTCCTGACCCTGAGAGAAAGAGCCAGGTCAAGGCCAGCGCGATGATGAAAAGAACCAGCACAGGCCGGAAGCTTTTCGGTGAACTGAAATCCAGAATAGGTGACTGGGGCGTCATGGTGGAAGCTACCCTTTGGAGTTCGGCAGTGGAAAGTCAAACCC
>JBIKIA010000205.1:0-7976 GCA_044361885.1 Prosthecobacter sp.
AAGTTCGAAGAGCAGTTTGGTGGCTTGGATCAGGATGGTTCGGGTGCCGATCCCATCTTCACTCAGGTAAAAAGAATCATTCGCAGTGCCCGCCAGCCCATCCGCGATCCAAAGCTTTACGAGATGGGCGACTGGGTGCGTGCATGAACTGAAATCCTGAGTGGATGACTGCCTGCATCTCTGGCATAAAGCCGCATGACCCCAGAACGCCCTCGCAAACCCACCGGCTCACGCACGCCCAACCGTTTTACGCCACGGCGTGACGGACCGCCGCGTAACGCGCCTCCGCGTGGCGCACCTCGGGGAGATCGCAGCGTGGGGGGCACGTCTTGGGAGAAGTCGGCGGACTGGTATGACGGCATCATTGGTGAACGCGGCTCCGAGTTGTATCGTGAGGTCGTCATCCCGCGCGCGCTGGATTTGCTCCAGCCCAAGCGCGGCGAGCACGTGCTCGATCTCGGCTGCGGTCAGGGCGTGTTTTCCCGCGCCATCTCGGAGTGTGGTGCCCTCGTTACAGGCATTGATGCCTCCAGCACGCTCATTCAAAAAGCACGCACCTACCAGGGCCGCACGCCCATCCGCTATTTTGATCGCGATGCCGCGCAGCTCGGCGGGCTCGGTGATTTCGATGCTGCCTCGGCCATCCTGTGCCTGCAAAACCTGGAGCATCTCGACAATGTTTGTTCGGCCGTGTCCACCGTGTTGAAGCCGGGCGGACGCATGCTCTGGGTGCTGAATCATCCCGCCTTCCGCATCCCGCGTCAGTCGAGCTGGGGATTCGAGGGCGAAGGGAAGCACATGTATCGCCGTGTGGATGCCTACAGCAGCACGATGAGCGTGCCCATCATCATGCATCCAGGGAAGGCTGACAGTGAGACCACGATCAGCACCCATCGCAGCCTGGAGTCACTCATGGCACCCGCCTTTGCCGCCGGACTGACACTGGCAGGATTCCAGGAATGGCACTCCCACAAAGAGAGCCAGCCAGGGCCGAGAGCGCGTGCCGAGAACAGCTCACGAAAAGAATTCCCCCTCTTCTTGGGGCTGTTGTGGCGGAAGGCGTGATACGTCGGCCAAGCCTAGTGCTTGCGAGGTTCCAGTCGCTCGGTTGACGCGGATTTGAGAGGGGCAAGACTGTCTCTGTGACAAGTCCGCCCGAAACTTGGCACGGGGGGTGCTTAGACTCTGGACTTGGAGACAATCCACCCTCGACACCCTATGTTGAAATACAACCCAACCCGAATCTGGCGCAGCCTTCTTTCCGCTGCGGTTCTCGCTACCACGGCCATCGCACTCACACCTGGTTCATCCTGGGCTCAAGATGCGGCGGCTCCTGCACCCGCTGCCGCTCCGGCTCCCGCCGCTGCGCCAGCTCCTGCCGCCCCAGCACCCGCTGCTGAAGCTGCTCCTGCTGCCCCCACGACGGAGGCTCTCGAGAAGCGAATCGCGGATGTGGAGCAATACTTCAACAACATGGCACCTGCCGCTGATGGCAAGCTCGCGAACCTATCGGGTCCCGGACACAATGGTTTCCTCATGATCTGCGCCGCATTGGTGCTCTTCATGACGCTGCCAGGTCTGGCTCTCTTCTACGGCGGCCTCGTCCGCTCGAAGAACGTGCTCAGCGTGCTCGCCCAATGTCTCGGCATTGCGGGTCTGGTCACAATCCTTTGGTACTTCGTGGGTTACTCATTCGTCTTCGGTGAGCATCCGGCGGAGGGCGCTCCTTCCTGGGCTCCCTTCCTCGGCAGCTTCAAATACTTCTTCCTCGAAGGCGTGGGCGCTGCACCGAACACAAACTATGCCGGCTGGCCGAGCCAGTCTGTGTTCTCCATGTATCAGCTCATGTTCGCCATCATCACTCCTGCTCTGATCGTTGGTGCCATCGCTGAGCGCATGAAGTTCTCCGCTGTGATCCTCTTCGTCACCCTGTGGATGCTGATCGTTTACTTCCCGCTGGCACACATGGTCTGGGGCTTCGACGGCTTCATGAATGGTGTCTGGAACAGCGCTTCGGGTGCTCCTGCCATCGACTTCGCTGGCGGCACTGTGGTTCACATGTCCTCTGGCTGGTCCGCTCTTGTTCTCTGCATGCTCCTCGGCAAACGCCAGGGCTTCGGCAAAGAGAAGATGGCTCCTCATAGCATGGTTCTCTGCATGGTCGGCACCGGCATGCTTTGGGTCGGCTGGTATGGCTTCAACGCTGGTTCCGCTCTGGCTGCTGACGGTCTCGCCTCCAACGCCTTCATGACCACCACCCTCGCTGCTGCTACTGCTACCTTCGTCTGGGCCTTGGTTGAGAAGCTCCACAAGGGCAAGCCTTCCGTCCTCGGCTTCTGCTCCGGCGCTGTCGCTGGTCTGGTCGTGATCACACCTGCTGCTGGTTTCGTCGATGCCAAGGCTGCCATGATCATCGGCGTGCTCGCCGCTGTGGTTCCTTACTTCGCCGTTGTCTTCCTCAAAGGCAAACTCGGCTACGATGACGCCCTCGACACCTTCGGGATCCATGGCGTCGGCGGCACCATGGGTGCCATCGTGACTGGCGTCTTCGCCAACAATAGCATCAATGCCAACCTCACCACGGTGAACACCTACGTGAACAAAGACATGGCCAAGCTCATCGTCGATGCAGGCGGTGTCGGTGGTATCGTGATGAACCAGCTTAAAGCTTGCGCCATCACCATCGTCCTGAGCGTGGTTGCCACAGTGGTCATCACCGTCATCGTGAAGATCATCGTCGGTCTCCGCCCAACACCAGAAGAGGAGTCCATCGGACTCGACCTTGCCGATCACGGCGAGGCTGGTTACGAGCACTAATTCAAGTCAGGTTATCGCCTGATCAAACCCAAGGCCGGAGCGCTCAAACGCTCCGGCCTTTTTCATGCCCGGATCAAATCAAAAGCCCCACTACAGGAAGAAACACCGCCACATCTGCCAAAACCCGATACGCCTCTTCAGACATCGACTTCCGCCGCCAGTCCAAGAGCAGTAAAAAGACAAAGCCCGTTGCGCATGACGCAGCCAGCACATTCATGGAGTTGGCAAGATTGCCACGAACGACGAGGGCCACTGCTCCCACAGCTGCGCCAAACCCAGCCGCCAACCATCGATGATGCACGCCACGAGCGGAGATGCCGGTCAGATTGGAAACAAAAAGACAGCTCAGCAGCACGAACTCCACAAAGCCACCCACTGGGTCCGAACCATCGCGGATAAAACGACTCCAAGCTGTACAACCCAACGCGAAGATCACTCCGCCCGCTACATCTTTGCTAAACGCTGACCTCACTCGGTCTTGATAGCGCCGAATCATCAGAAGCAGCAACACCGACACAATGAGTCCCATCAGGCTGAGTTTGAACCCGGCTTTCAAAGGGGCCGTTCCGACGAATGCCAGCATTCCCAGGCCACCCAGCGGCAGGATTCCACGGAAGAAAAGCTGGTTCCCACTTCCCGCATAGATCGCCAGATAAAACAGGATCGGCACGGAAAGCGTCACGCAGTGCCAGGTCAGATCCGCCGGCACAATCCAGAAGGCCAGCCAGATCGTGACTGCCGTCCCGAGTGCCACGGCAGCGAGCAGCGCCACGCGATGCCGACGATGAAACCGATGCCGGGCATCCAGCTCCGAGTCCGGTTTCCCGCGCGTATCCAGCAGACGGTCCAGCACATAAATCATCCACACGCAGATCCCCAGTCCGGCCAGCACGCCCGGCATCACCGGCACTCGATTCAGATGAGCGAGCCCCAACATCCACGCCATCGCAATCAGCGGAGCCTCCAAGCTCAGAAGGTGCAAGCGCAGCCAGAGAGGTGTGGAGGAAGAGGGCAGGGGAGTCTCAGTCATGAAGGCGCGGAGGAGAGAGCGTGTGCCCGTGCTTTGCAAGCCTGCCCGCCATCACACGAATATCTCATCTCATCACCACGCCCCGATGGATTCCCTCCCGCCTTTCGTACTCTATGCCGTCATGCGCCGCGCTCTTTTCGTCCTCTTTGCCCTCTCCACCCTCCCTGCCTCCGCTCAAACTGATGTCGCAGGCAATGAAGCCGTCCGCAAGATCATCGAGACACGCCCCGGACGTGGTGTGATGCGTGATGACACCCCACCCACCGCGCCGCAGGACGCGGTGAAGCTCTTCAAAACACGCAGCGATGTCTCCATCGACCTCATGGCCTTCGAGCCGGACGTGGAGCAACCGCTTTATGTGAGCTGGGACTCCAAGGGCCGCATGTGGGTCACGCAGTATCGCCAGTACCAGTTCCCTGCTGGCTTGAAGATCATCAGCTACGACCAGCACCTCCGTGCGAAGTTCGACAAAGTGCCGCTCCCGCCGCCGCGTGGCGAAAAAGGCGCGGACAAGATCACCGTTTTCGAAGACACCGACGGCGACGGCTTTTTCGACAAGCACGAAGACGTCATCACCGGCCTCAACATCGCCAGCGCCGCGCTGCACGGCATGGGCCGCATTTGGGTGCTGAATCCGCCTTACCTCCTGAGCTATCCCGATGCCGACTTCGACGCCAAGCCGGATGGCGATCCAGAGGTCGAACTCAGCGGCTTCGGCCTTGAAGACACGCACAGCGTCGCCACCAGCCTTCAATGGGGAATGGACGGCTGGCTTTACGGCGCGAATGGCAGCACGACCACTGGCAACGTCAGCAGCGCCAACACCAAGAACGTGAAATGGGAAGGCCAGTGCATCTGGCGCTACCATCCGAAAAAGAAGACCTTTGAAATTTACGCCGAGGGCGGCGGCAACACCTTCAGCCTCGACTTCGACAGCAAAGGCCGCCTCTTCTCCGGCACGAACGGTGCCACGCGCGGCATGCACTACGAGCAGGGCAGCTACGGCATCAAAGGCTGGGGCAAACACGGCCCGCTCACCAATCCGTATGCCTTCGGCTGGTTCGAGCACATGCGGCATGAGGGAGACAACAAACGCTTTCCCCAAGCCTTCACCATTTATGAAGGCGGCCTGCTTGGCAGCGCCTACGAAGGCAAAATCATCGCCCCGAACGCCCTGCACAACCTCGTCTATGTCAGCGAGCGCCTCCCCGACGGCTCCACCTTCCGTACCAAGGATGAAGAGCAACTCATCACCAACCCCGACCGCTGGTTCCGCCCCGTGTGGGCCGGCGTCGGCCCCGATGGCGGCTTTTACATGGCCGACTGGTATGACACCCGCCTCAGCCACGTCAGCCCCGTCGATGACTGGCACAAAACCAGCGGCCGCATCTACCGCGTGAGACCTGCGAGTGGTGCGCCGAATCTGAAGCCTTTCGATTTCAGCAAGGCGAGTGGTGAGGAGCTGCTGGGCTATCTCAGCCATCAAAACGAATGGTTCCGCAAACAAGCCATCCACGAGATCGCGTGGCGAAACATGACCGAACTCGTGCCGAAGCTCAAAGCGATGCCTCTCACCTTGGAAACCCTTTGGGCACTGGATGCCCTCAACGCCGTCGAAGCTTTGCCGATCAATCATAGCGATCCCTACATCCGCCGCTGGGCTTGGAAGATGGCTGGCGAGAAGCAAATCCTGCCCCCACTCGGTGAGGAAAAGCATCTCGAAGTCTGTGCTCAAATCCTTGCTTCAGCAAAGAAACTGCCCAGTGAAGGTGCGTTGCATCTTCTGTGGGCAGGTGACATCCAAGACGAAAGCGGTCATCTCCCATTGCTCGCCTGGTGGGCACTCGAAGCGAAGGCCGAAAAGGAACGCGATACTGTCTTCAAATACTTCAAAGCTGATCCAGCGTTCCTCCAAACCAAACTCTTCCGCGACCACCTCGCCGAAAAGCTCGCGAAACGCTACGCACTCGCCGGTGGTGAGGAAAATCTCAATTCCTGCGCCGACCTGCTCGCCCTTACCAACGATGAAACCCTGCGCGGCAAGTTCATCGCAGGCATCGCCTCCGCATTCGAAGGCGCGGAGATGCCGAAGCTTCCGGATTCGCTCACCAAGGTACTCAACGACTACATGGCGAAGCAAAGCGGTGGCGACCTCACGCTCGCGCTGCGCAGCGGAAACGCCGACGCCCTGAAAAAAGCCCTCAAACTACTCGCCGACACCAAAGCCACGAACACCGCCCGAATCGCCATCGCGAAGACCTTGGCCGAACTCGGCAAACAAGAGGCCGTGATGCCCATGGTGGCCATTTTAAAAGCCACAAACCCGCCCAGCCTCAAACGCGGCATCCTCCAAGCCGCCGCCAAGTTTGACGACAAACGTATCCCCGAAGCCCTCCTGCTCGGCTGGGAAGGTCAGATCGCCGGCGACAAAGCCCTGCGTGAAGACGCGCTCCGCGTCTTGGCCGGACGCAAGGAGTGGGCGCAGATCCTCGTGAGCTTCGTCAACGACTGGAAGGTGCCCGTGAAGCATTTCACCATCGACATCGTCCGCCAGCTCAGCCTGCACAAGGACGCGGACATCGACGCCGCCATCGAGAATCACTGGCGCGGTCTCCTCGTCACCGGTCCTACGCCCGAAAAGAAGAAGGAGGCCGAACGCATCAAAGCCGTGATCAAGACCGGCCTCGGCGATGTCGCGAAGGGCAAAATTCAGTTCATGGCCCGCTGCGCCATCTGCCACAAACTCTTCGATGAAGGCGGCCAGATCGGCCCTGACCTCACCGGCTACGACAGAGCCAATCCCGACTTCTGGCTCGACAACATGTTCACCCCCAGCCTGGAGATCCGCGAAGGCTTCGGAGCCTACATCGTGAAAACCAAAGGCGGCCAGATCCTCACCGGCCTCATGGACGCCCAGGACGCCAACGGCATCGTCATCAAAGACATGGCCAACAACAAAACCGCCGTGAAGCAGGCCGACATCGAGAAAATGGAGGCCTCACCGATCTCTCTGATGCCCGAAGGCCTCACCACAGGCATGAGCGACGCCGACTTGAAGGACTTCTTTGCCTATTTGATGAAGAAGTAGAACGAGCTTCCAAGTTCACTCCACGCATAAAAACCCGCTTGGACACAGTGCCCACGGCATGGCATCATAGCTGCTGGCTAACCTGCCACCCCGTTCATGCTGACCTCCCGCCAACCCAGCTTCCCGCCCACACGTCCGTCGTGTTCTGGGCGCGTGGCCCCCATTTTGATCATTCTGCTGGCCCTCGTCGTCAGCGGGCTGGCCTTCTTTTTCATCACCAAGCCAAAGCTTGAAGAAAAAGCGGCAACCAAGGTCGAAGAGGCGCCCGCGAGTGTGGCTGCCAAACCTGCCCCTGGTGCTGTTGATCCCGCCAAGCCAGTCGTGAAAGCCCCGGCTCCGGCACCCGTAGTGCCGTCTGCTCCACCGCCACCGAGTTTCGGTTTCGCGCGCCCCCTTGATCTCGGCAAGGAAATGGTCCGCAGTCTCGCCGCTGGTGAGTTTGCCCGTGCTGGCAGCCTTGCAGCCGCCGCCGATCCCGGTCAGGTGCCCGCTGCTACGGCCATGCTGGAAAAGATGGTGAAGGGACTCGGAGCCAAAGTGGGCAGTGAGGATCAGGTCGAGATCCTCGGCATGGTGGAAAACAAAACCCGCATCTCCATCCCTCTCACCCTGCCGGGCAGCCCCACTCCGATGCGTCTGCAAATGGACCTCGAGCGCGATGAACGCATGGGCTGGAAGATCACCCGCTTCGAACTGCCGAAGGAACTCGCCGCCGCCATCCCCGCTGCGCCACCTGCACCGATGGCTGCCGCAACCCCGCCTCCTGCTCCAGGCTCTGTTCCTCCAGTTCCAGCATCTCCGGCCACGGCTGGGATGCCGCCCGCGAAGAAGCTCTTCGCCGTGACCGAGGGCATGGATGCCCTCACTTTCGGCAGCGACTTCGTCCGCGCGCTGCTGAAGCACGACTTCGTCGAAGCCATGAAGTTCGTGGATGAGAAAAAAGTCCCCGCCGAGCGTCTCGCCGGCCTCTGCATCGTCTTTGAGGAGGGCAAATACGAGTTCAAGCCCCCGAAGCCCCTCATCATCACCGTGGCCAACCCG
>JBIKIA010000207.1:0-7930 GCA_044361885.1 Prosthecobacter sp.
CAAGAAAGAGGACCATTTGAGCAAACTCGTCTGGCATGATGCGGCGTTTGATAGCTTGATCACGCATGGTGCCATCCTCGCCTTCGGGCGACCACCATTTCGTAAGCTGGCGCTCCGTGGGCACCCAGCCGGGGAGCACGGTATTCACTCGCACTCCATGGGGGCCAAAGGTGCGGGCCATGGTGCGCGTGATGCCTTCCACAGCCGATTTGGCGATGGCGTAGCCGGGAAAGAAGTCCTCCTGCATCATGTAGCTACTGGAGCCGATGTTGATCACCGATCCGTGCTCAGCAGCGATCATCTGCGGTGCCAGCGCCTGGATGGCGAAGAAGTAATGACGCAGGTTGGTGTTGATGCGGTTGTCGAAATACTCCGGCGTCATGTCCTGCCAGCCGTGGCGGTCATCATTGGCCGCGTTGTTGACCAAAACGGTGACGCTGCCGAGATTGCTGATGGCCGCAGCACACGCGGCTCGAAGCGACTCAATGTCGAGCAGATCGACCTCATAAAACAACGGCGCATGAGCCGCGCCCGCTTCGATACAGCGCTGGATCGTGGCCTTGGCATACTCGACGTTTTTGTCCACAAAGGCCACGCGACTGCCCTGTCGTGCAAACTGCTCTACCAGAGCGCTTCCAATACCGTCCGCACCTCCAGTGATGAAGACAGTGCGATCAACGAGTGATGGATAGCGGGCGTATTGGGGAGTCATGGATAAGCGCTCAGTTCAGCAGCAGATGAAACACACGCAGCGCCGTGCCGGTGCCTTTCGGGTCGTGATCGGCGGCAATACGGACTTTGGCAGTGTGAGGGCCGGGTTTGAGGTTGTCGTCGAGGATCAAAGCCCACGGCAGATGTAAGCCGGAACTCCAGTGCGTGAAGGTTTCGAGCGGGCGATATTCGCCGCCGTCAATGCTGAACTCAATCCGGCCCGCATCCGGCCCGGCAGCGATAAAGAGGCCGCAGCCGGTGCCCATGAAGCTGAACTCAAACGCCGCGCCCGGCTCCGTGCCAACGAGTGCAGGCGCGTTCACAAAACCGGCTCGTGTGCCTTTGCCGTCCGCAGGCTTCCACGCGAGCTCTAGAGTGAAACCTTTGAGGATCTTCGCGTCCGCGATATTGCCGAAGCGGCCCTTCGCGTAGCTTTGTGCATCGATCATCGCGGGAAGCGCATGTGGTTTCGCGGCATCGGCCAGAGGTTTGGCAAAGGCGGTGTCCAACATTCGAGCGATGCTGTTGGCGTAGAGTTGATGACCGAAGGCGGAGGGATGCAGGCCTTTGAAATCCTTGTCCCAGGTGAATTCGCCCGCGTCGATGCGGTCGGTGACTTCGAGCGCGAGATTCAGCGATGCATTACCATACACCACAGCCACCTTCTCATGCTGCGCGATGGAAGCGGGCACCTTGCCCTTGTGATAGTCATCCATGTGCGGCGGCATGACGAAGTGCATGTGAATGATGTCCGTGAGCGGATTCGCCTCACGGGCATGACGCACCACGCCCTCCATGCCGCGCAGCATCTGCTCGGGATGATCCGGGATGTTTGAGCTGTCATTCACCGCCGCCTCGACAAAGAGCAGATCGACGGGGCCTTTCGACAACACATCGCGCTCCAACCGGAACGCATGTGGCACGGAGCCCATCGAGCCGATTCCCGCCGCGATGAACTCGAACTTCGTCTGCGGAAACTTCGCCTGGAAATACTTCATCGTGTGGTCTCGCCAGCCACCGCCTGCCGTGATCGATCCACCGAGGAAGGCGATGCGCCCGGTTTTCTTCTGCTCGAACTTTCGATGCGCGTTCGCCAATCCACCACGCAGCTCGAAGTAGTCGTGTCCCTTCGGCAGCTTGGATGAATCGTAACGCGTGCCGGTAAGCTGCTGATCGAGCCACGGCGTGATCTTTGCCGCCCACTTCTGCCCATGCTCACGCAAGCCGGGGCCGCTGAAGTGAACGCCGAGGCCTTTGCGCTCACGCAGCGGTCCCTTCAGCGCATCGCTGTCCGGTCCGGGCTGCGCGAGGCCGTCTTTCCAAAGGGAGGCCTGCGCGGCGCGGATGTCATCGCTGCCTTCATCGCCCGGCACATGATAGCTGGCCTGCGCCACGAACCACGGTGCTTCAAAGCCGGTGTCGCGTCGCGAATCGCGAATGATTTTCTCCAGATACTCGCGGTAGAGTTTCCCAGCGAGCGTGCGCGTCGTGTCCTTTTGATTCGCATCGCTCTCGCCCTGATGCCAAAGCACCGCACGGAAGCCATTGTGACCCAGCGGCCTCATTCGGGCGATGAAGGCATCGTAAGCGGCTCCATTGCTCGCCCACTTGCCATCCGGCAGCTTGGTGACGCGGCTCTCAATCGTCGGCGGATTCGGAAACGTCGTGCCTTTCGGCAACCACTCACGCACACTCGTCGCCCCGATGCCACAGGCGACGAAGCCAACCGGCACGTCGAAGCGCTTCACCAGTGCATCGCCCAGTGCCGGCATAAAACTGCCCATGCGACCACTCGCGCCCGGCTGCGGATCATCCGCGATCTGCCACTTCGTGCCATCAAAGGCCGCCACACGCCGCGTCTGCGTTATTTGCTTCTCCTCGCCATGATTCGCCGAGTTCGACTGCCCCGCGACGACAAACACCTCGCCGATGCCCACATGCTCCACCGCCGCCGTCGCGACCGCCTTGCCATCCAGCATCGCCCGCACCTCCACCCGATGCCAACCACCCGCCGGAGCCGCCACGCTCGCCGAAAAGTGATCCTTCTCGATCTGCGCACTCAAAGCCTGCCACCTGCCCTTCTCGCCAATCTTGGCCTCAAACTTGGTTTTGCCCGCATCCAGCCCGCTTTGCGATCCACGGATCAAAACGGTGCCCTCCGTGCTCGAATGCCGCTGGATCACCTGATGATCGAGCGGCGAGATGAGCTTAATCTCGGCAGCGGAGGCGAGAATGGGCAGGGCGAGGAGGAGACTGAGAAGTCGCATGGGAAAAAGGCAAGAAGGTCAAGGTGCGGTCAAGAGGTCAAGGCAGACCACCTTGACGACCTCTTGACCAAACGAAGCGCCGGATGGCGAAGTCACAAGGTGCCGCCATGAGCTTTGAGACATAGCCACAGGGTGGAAAGGCAAACTCACTTCACATGCAACATCCCACGCATGATGATGGAGTGGCCGGGGAACGAGCACATATATGGGTAGTCGCCTGGGGCGGCGGGCGTCGTGAACTCGATGACTTCTTCTTTGCCGGCGTCGAGCAGCTTGCTGTGCCAGAGGATGTTCTTATTCTCGGGGATGAAGCCGGTTTCGAAGCCTTTCGCACCCATAATGAGGGCTTGGTTGGCGATCTCGTCGATCTTACCGGGCTGCACGAGCAGGAGGTTGTGCGGCATGAAGTCTTCATTCACAAAGGTGAGCTTCACTTTCTTGTTAGGCTTCACGGTGAGTTCCTTCACGTCATACATCATGCGCTCCTTCACCGTGGCGATGCGGATGGTGGTGAGTTCGGGTGTGTCGCTGAGGATGCCTGACTTCTGGGTCTTCTCTTCCACATCAGCGGCGATGACACCGCCGTGCAAGGTGGACTCGACATTATACCAGAGGTGCTGGATGACCTGCGCGGCGTTGCGCGCATGAGGCTCGGGCGACTTCATCAACTGGCCGAGCAACTCGACGTTGCGGATGTTGTGCTGCGAAGAGAGCCATAGGGCTTCGAGCAAGGGATGGGCGTCCTCTTTCTTGGTGGCGTCGAACTGCTTCACCCACGCTTTCGTGGCGGCGATGACCTCTTTGCTGTCGCGCGCACTAAGTTCAATGCGGGCGCGCTGGCGGATGCTGTCGGTCGGGTGCTTCAGCACATCGAGCAGCGCGGAGATCGGCTGGCCGGCGATGGCGACAGGCTTCTGCAAATCACGGCCCGTGGCGGTGATGCGGTAGATGCGGCCATGCGCGTGGTCGCGGTTCGGGTCGCGCACGTTATGCTGCATGTGGCCGATGATGACGTTGTGCCAGTCGGCCAAATACAGCGAGCCATCGGGCGCGAAGACGGCATCGGAGGGCCGGAAATTCTTGTCGCCACTCATGAGGAAGCCGCGCGACGTTTCTTCCGTGATGGTTCCGTCGGCTTGCATGACTTTGACGCTGAGTTCGTCGCCATTGGGCTCGCCCCAGACGGTGGCTTTGTCGCCATCGCGCTCCAGATAATACTCCTTCACACCGAGGAAACCGATGACGTTGCAGATCAAGAAGTCGCCCTGCATGTCGGTGGGGAAATGCGTGCTGCTGACGATCTCGCTCGCGGTGACGGGGCGAACTTCCTTCTTGAGCAGTTCATACATTTTGAAGCTACTGCCCTCTGGCCGCACTTGATAGGCGCGACCTCCTGTGCCGTCGGTGGCGTAGTGGTAGCCCCAGTAATCAAACGAGATGCCGTGTGGATTTGGCGAGTTATCGGCGTGCTTAGAAATGGTGAAGCGGCGCGGATCAAAGCGATACATGGCGCTCGATGTGGCCTGAAGTGCGGGGCCCCAAGGATGCTCGTGGTTGTGCTGCATGAAGACGCCGCTCTGCCAGTAGATGCCGCCATCAGGGCCGTAGATGAGGTTGTTCGCGCCGTGATGTGTGTCGGACGAATCGAGACCCTGGAGCATGATGATGCTCACGTCGGCCTTGTCGTCGCCGTCGGTGTCTTTGAGGAAGAGTATCTCGCTCTGGCGAGTGACGAGCACGCCGCCGTTCCAGAACTCAAAGCCAAGCGGGTTGTTCACCTTGGCGAACTCGGTGACGCGGTCAGCTTTGCCGTCGTTGTTGTCATCGTGGACGATGAGCAGCGCGTCTTTGCTTTCTTTCAGCGGCTCCCACTTCGGATAGTCGGCCCACGCAGCGACCCAGAGGCGGCCTTTGACATCGAACTGAATCTGCACGGGATTCGCGATCTGCGGGAACATCGCTTCGTCGGCAAAGAGATGCACCTCGAAGCCCTTCTTCACGGCCATGTGCTTGATCGCTTCTTCGCCACTGACGTAAGTGAGCAAGCCTTCCTTCACCGCGCTGCTGCTCTTGCTGCCGCCGCCGACATTCGACTTCACGGGGATGGGCTTGGGCACGTTGCTGTCGTCGATCTTCTTGTCGCCACCGTTGATGCGCGCCCACACGCGCTCATCGCGATTCGTGGTCATCACGTCGAGCATCGTCAATTCATGCTGCAACACGACGCCATTCGTCTGGCCATCGCTGAAGCTCAGTGTCGAGCGACTGCCCCACACATCATTGCCGTCCGAGGCGTGATAGCGATGATACCAATGCGTGCTCTTATCGACCACGGCCTCACGTAGTGGCTCCATCGAAGCCGAGGCCGTCACTTGCTTGCCGAGTAACCCCTTCGCGATCACTTCCGCTAGCTGGCGATCACCCTCATCGGTGAGATGCACGCCATTGATCGTGAGCGGCTCCTTCGAAGCTTTAAACATCTCAAGCGACGGATGATACAGATCCACAAAAGCCACACCCGCTTCCTTCGCCGCTGCTGCCGTGGCCTTGGTGTAAGCCTCAAGCTGCGCGTTATGTGCCTTGCCATCAGGGACGTTCTGGTTGCGCGTGTCCTCATGCGCGATGGGGCTGAAGAGAACGATGCGCGGGAAGGATTTACCATTCGGCTTCGTGCCGCGCGTCTTCTTCACGAACTCAATGAGCTGCGCTTTGTATTCTTCCGGCTTGTTGTCATACGACTCGTTATAACCAAAGAAGCCGAACACGACATCCGCCTTCACATGCTGCAAGTAAGTCACCATCGAGATCTGCCCTGGACTGCGCGGATACGAGTTCGGACGGTCGCCGCTGGTGCTCATGTTGCGGAAGCGCACGTTCTGCTCAGGTAGCGCGCTTTGAAGAACTGTCTCCATCCAGCCATCGTGCTGCATGCGCTCAGGCAAACCATTGCCGAGGATCGCCACGGTGTCGCCTTTGGTGAAAGCAAAGGGCAGCGTGTCCTTGTAGCCCACAGGCACATCGGCGAGCGGTGGCTCTGGCGGGCCGGAGGGCGAAGATCCTCCGTTACCACGTTTGTCGGCGGGCTTGCCGGGCTTTCCATCAAAGGAGAGGTAGGTGAGCTTACCGCCATTTTTCACGTCGATGGTCATCGCTTCCGGCCCCGCGACATTTTTGACCTCGAACACCGCTTTGCGCGATTCATCGAGCAAACTCAGGGTAAAGCCGCCGAGACGATCCGAGAAGCTCTGACGGCTCCAAAGCGAAATCGTGTCCACTTCCTGCGCCGAGCCCAGATCGACCTCCCACCACGGATTCGGCTGATTTTCCTGCGTGTGGGTCATGCCACTTCCCCAGATCGGGCTTTTATTACCATCCAACGCCTTGCTCGCGTCGCCACCATTTCGCGTCGTCGATTGTGTCGCCTTACCGCCCTTCGCCACATTCTTCCCGCCGCTCATGATCTCGATTTCGGCGATCTGCAGGCACTTTTTGTCACCGGGGATTTCGATGCGGACAAAACGAGCCGGCTTGCCGGTCGCGACGGTTGGCTTGGCAGAAACCTCGGCTTCTGCAGCTTGCTTCTCGGCCTTTTTCTCCGCCTTCTCTTCCCTCTTCGACTTTGCGGGTCCCTTCGTGTTGTTGTTCGCCGGGATCGGGCTTTCAAAGCCTGCATACATCTCCGACTTGATGCCGCGTGCATAAGCGCCGCCGCCAAAGGTGTTCGGCTTCGCAGCGCCGACAAAAGCGATGTTGAGATTCGGCTTGATCGCGTCTTCCAAGCCGAGCGTCCAGAAGATGCCGTTCACGAGCAGGCGGCGGTAACCTTCGTTCGTGATGTCTTCCGACGTGCCATACAGCGACGTGAAGACGCGGCCTTCCTTGCCGGAGGCGGATTTGTAGCTGCGCGTCCATTCGCTCGGCATCGGCGGCTTGGTGGCGTCGGCAGGTGAATCGGCCGTCATACCGTTCAGCGGCTGCGCCATCGTCAAAATCTCGCCGGAGGTCGGTTTGCCGACGTAACCGCCCGCTTGCACCCAAATGTCCTTCACGCCGCGTAGGATGGGATGCGATGCCTTGTCCGGCACGATGGCAATGCGCGTGCTCTGCTTGTGATTCGTGCCGTAGTGCCCCACCCACGTCTGTCCGAGCACCTGATGGCCGAAACCCAGCTCGTAATCGCTGCCTTTGTAGTCGAACGAGTACTTCGCAAAGGGCGCATCCTTCGGCATCTTGAAGCCATGCGTCGCGGTGCGCATACCGATCACCGGTCCGCCGCGATTCAGATAATCATCAAAGTGCTTCATCTGCTCCGGCGGCAATCCCTGAAAGCGCAGAAACACGACAGCGAGATCTGCGGAGTCCAGCGCTTCCATGCCAGGGATGTTCTGCGGCTCACCCGCGGCGATGTTGCCATCCGGGTCGATGTCGAACAGCACCGTACATTTGAAGCCGTGATGCTTCGCAAGGACGCGCGCGATGGCTGGCAGCGTTTCTTCAGAGCGATATTCATGGTCTCCGGCCAAAAAGACGATGTGTTTGCCTTTGCCAGGTCCGTCCGTGCCTTCATAGACAAGCGGTGCAGCGCTGGCGAGCGAAACGAGGGTGAATAGGGTGAGTAGGATGTGTTTCATGAATAGGACTGAAGGGACGAGAGTGAAGCCGGGCGCGCTTTATGAAGTGCGATTCTGCTAGAGCAAGAGTGAACTACGCGATGACTGGAAGGGATTTGCTTCCGCCTTCGATTTTAATCTTGTTCATGGGCCAAGCATGACGCAGAGAAAGTTGGCGCAGGCTGAAAAAGAATCGAGGAAATCTGGCACCCCATCCTGTCACCACCTGCGTCGGTCTTTTCGTGACGCATCCATCACAAAAGGACACAGAGCCGACGGTTTTGCTCGTAGCGTTTCGAGAGGCAGCGTCCATCATCGCGACCACTCACATGGGCAAAGAAT
>JBIKIA010000208.1:0-7922 GCA_044361885.1 Prosthecobacter sp.
CTTCCGACCTTACCGCAGCACCCGTCGGGCTGACCGAGCCCGGCTTCACCCCGCACAACGGCATGCTCACCTGGAATGTCGGCGACATCGAGGCAGGCGGCTCACGCCAGTTGCGCTTCACCGTGCGCGTCGCCTACGACCTCTTCGAGAAGCTCACGCGCAATGGCGAGTCCTTCGATGTGCAGATCCAAAACCTGAACTTCGACTTCACCGGCACACCGCCCAGCGGCGGTGTCCTCGCCGCGCGTGGCGGCTACATTCCATTCTCCGACATCGCCCGCACCTTCGTCTCCGCCGTGCCGCCCACCTTACGTCCAGAGATCGGCCTGCAAAAGCTCGCCGTCTCAGACACCGTGACCAAACTCGGCAGTTCCGACATCGCCGGCATCTTCGTCGATGGCAGGCGGCAGATCGAATATGAAATCGGCACCTGGAACTACGGCACCGCCACCGCCGCCGAGACCGAGATCTACGACGGCATCCCCTTCGAAACTGAAATCAATGCCGACAATCCCATCATCGGCTCCGCCCTCACGGATACCTTCACCTCCGAAGTCCCACACAAACTGACCGTCGGCCAAAAGGTCCGTCTCCCCTACCTCACGGGCGGAGCCGGGCTCACCATGACCACGATCTATTTCGTCAAGACCGTGCCCTCGGCCACCGAGTTCACCATCGCCAAGACCGCCACTGGGGTCGTGCTGAACTTCACCACCGATGTGACCGCAGGCACCCTCCGCCGCTTCGTCTATGATACCGATGCCTTCATGCGCAAATTCAGCATCAACGGCACCGTGCAAAACAGCTCCGCTGACTTCCTCTTCTTCGATGTAAACGGCAGCCAGCTCGCCCCCGGCGGCGAGCCCTTCATCGACCGCGACAACGACGGCATCATCGACACGGTGGGGAAAAAAGACCTGGCCGACTTCGCCGCTGGCAAATCCGAGTTCATCGACCAGAACGGCAACAGCAAATACGACGGCCCCGAGGCCATCCGCACCTTCTCGTACGACCTCGGTGACCTCCCGCCGATGACCGCGCCGAACACGCACAAACTCACCTACCGCGTGCAGCTCACCCCCAAAGTCGCGCGTGGCGAATACATCGCCGCGCTCAGCTCCGCCGTGCATAAAAAGGGCGCGGGCCTGGAGCTCACCTGCCCGGACTTCTACTACCCCGTCATCGGCACACCGCCCATCGAGTTTGCCAAAGTCGTCGCCAAACTGGAGTTCGCCATGGAGCGACCAAGCCCGCGCGACAACGGCTTCATCGGCGGCACGCCGGGCGTTTATCAGGTCGCCTACGACTTCAAGTTCACGAACAAAGGCGACTTCTTCGCCAACGACACCCAGCTCCGCATCCCCATCCCCCCCGGCTTCACCACCCCCAGCGGACGCCAGCCCATCGACAAACGCAACGCCACCTACGATGCAGCCATCACCGGCTCACCCGGCACCGCCGTCTTTGATATTGGCGAAGTCGCACCCGGCGCGACCGTCACCCGCCAGCTTGTTTTAAACATGACCACGCCGATCCCCGCGACACTGCTCGTGAAGGGCCTGCTGAAGAACTACAGCGCCCTCATCGCCCCCCGCGTCGTCGCCACCAAGGTCACCACCACCTCCATCTCCGCCCCACCTCCCGCCGGGAAAAAAGCCTCCACCACTGCCCACCCGCCTACTCCAGTCGTCGCCAAGATGAACGCCGACGGCAGCTTCACCATCACCACCCCGATCCAGCAGACACCCGCCGCCACGCGTGTCTTCATCGGCCGAATCTCCCTTGCCTCCGTCCAGGAAGACAATCTATGCCACTTCTTCATCTTCTTTGGCAACATGGGCGATGAAATCTCCGGCGCGGGCGAAGTGGCCATGCAAGTGCCTTACGGGACGAGACTGGTCTCCGCTGACCCGCTGGGATACAGTCCGGTGGGGGCTGACAACTCCCAATCAGCCTACTTCAACCCCGGCCACTTCAAGATCGAGCAGATCGCAGGCAAGCGCCGGCTCGAGGACGGCACCGTCGATGTCGTGCGTTGGAAGTTCGCCAATATCCCGCCCTCGGCCATCTACTGCGTCCAAATGATCGTGCATGTGAATCGGATCTTCCCTGGCAGCTCCATCATCGACAAATCCGCCTACATCTCCGTCGCCAACGCAGCCGCCAAATCCGCCAGCCCCATCACCATCAAAGTCCTAAAAGATAGCAGCGGTGAGGTGGACTGGTGGCAGAGCGTCGGTGACGTGATGCAGGGCATCGGCAACTTCGTGGACGACAGCCTGCGCATCATCTTCGGTGACTTCACCAAACAGATCACGTTCGACTCGAACATCGTCAGCCTCGGCGGCGCAGACTTCGTCCAGATGGACAATGGCACCCTCGTCATTCCTTTGGGAAGAGGCAGGAGCGCCATCATCGGACCCTTCAATCTGCTGGATGGGAAGATGCCCGAGAAATCCTTCATTGTGTACCCCGGATCAAACCCCAGCGGTATCGCCCTGGCCGCAGGTGCCACCACAGGCCAGCAGGTGCTGGTCGGCGGGAGCACCAATGCCTACCGAAACGTCCAGCAAATCCTCACTCAACTCCACACCGCAAACAGCATCGTCGCTGGTGGAGGTGGCAACATCGTCGCCGCAGGCGGCGGCAACATCGTCGCAGCCGGTGGCGGTAATATCGTCGCGGCGGGCGGTGGTAACGTCGTCTCCAATGATGGAGCCGGGCTCGCACCCCTCGGATTCATCAACTTCGCCAATCCCCCGAGCATCGTCGCTGCCGGTGGTGGCAACATCGTCGCTGGTGGCGGTGGCAATATCGTCGCCGCTGGAGGTGGTAATATCGTCGCCGCCGGAGGTGGCAACATCGTCGCCGCAGGCGGCGGCAATATCGTCGAGATCGGCAGCAAGCAGATCCCGCCCTTCGAGATGGCCAAGATCATCAACACCCTCATCGGATTGGATGGAGCCAGCCTTGCCGATGTCGTCCTGCAAAAAGACATCGGCAGTCTCATCGGCCAGGACGGTGCCGGCGTCGTCCTCGACCCCGAAGCCCTCGCCAATCAAGACGCCCTGTCCCTCATTGGCAATGACGGAGCCGGCCTGCAAGGCGCGATCGGCGATCCATAGTGGCCGCCCCGGCGGAGCGCGGAGTTCCGCAGCATTTTGGAGTGCGCTGGCAGCGGGGCACGGCGCATGGAGAGCGGAATTTATTCCGCAGCGCGTGGATGGCCCACGCGTGTCGTGTCGCCGCAGCAGCTTCGAAAACCGGGGAGGTCCTCTGCTTGGAGCGGTCGGAGGGAAGGGGGCACGTCATTAGTGCTATCGATGTGCTGCGGACTTGGAAGTCCGCGCGCCTCGGCAGCCGCCCCCATTAGGTGATCGGCGGCTCGATGGTGATCGTCCGCGGCGCGCTGTTGCGTGTGCCCGAACTGTTCGTCGCCTCCGTCATCAGATTCACCACCTGACCCACCGTGAAGGGCCCGATGGCGTTCCCTTCCGCCGTCAGCGGGGCACTGTGCGTGAAGTCCACGTCCACGCCCACCACCATCCACTTGATCAGCTTCGTCGTCGCATGGGCACCGCCGCCGGGCTCGTACTCCACCTCCACATGCAGGCCGTCTTCACCGCCCTGCACCACGGTGTCGATCTCGATCGTGTCCGGCGCGGGCGTGCCGCCCTCCGTCGGGATCGTGCTCAGGGCTTCATACGCGGCGGAGCCGGGATCATAGGTGGCCTTCATCACCTTGTACCAGTCTTTGTTCAGCTTGTCCGTCTTCTCATCCACCTCCGCGAGGTCCTTCTTCGTCGCCGCCAGCAGGCCTTTCTTGTCACTCGTCGTCTTGGCCTGCATCGTGTAGTCGTCCATCAGCGCTTTAAACATCACCACCGTGTGAACGACGCCCTGCACCGTCCGCGTGATCGGCGGTTGAGTCGGCGTCAACGCGGCCAGCGCCGTGTTCGCCCGCAGCCACACCGGGTAGAGCGCGCGTGCCCGGTCCAGGATGGAGCTCGCGCTCCGCTGGGTGATCTGGTACACCTCTTTGAGGTCCTTCATCAGCAGTTCGTTATCATTGAGCTGCCCTTCCATGATCGCTGGCACCTTCGTGTTCAGCGCGCGCAGCTTCGCCAGAGTCGTCTGCTGCGCCCGGTAGGCCGCATCCACATCGTCCTGCTTCACGGCGCGGCCCTGCACCAGCGGTTCAAATTCATCGATGAAGGCACTCAGATCGGTCGTGCCGAGGATGCCGATTTTCAGCGTCGGCGCATGTTGGGTCCACACTGTCAGCGACAGGATGGCGCGTTCTTTGGTGATTTCCCAGGTTTGCATGGTCGTGTGTGTGTTGAGGTGGATCGGAGTCGTTGGCAAAAATAGAGTTGGTTCGGCTGACGATGGATTGTCGGACCACAGCGAGCCGTCGTCCCAAAAAGTCTGGCCGTCATCCCAATGAGGTCCAGCAGGGTTCGGCATAGGTGTGGCGGTGGAGAGCCTGGGGGCGGCGATGCAAAGGCCGGCGGCACCGGTGGCGATCATGCCCTGGGCGATGATGGAGAATGAAAAGTCGGCTCATGGTGGTTGTGCCTCATTCCGCAGCCGGGCATCACGGGAATATTTCCCGTTCATGCCCAACTTCGGGGAAATTTCTCAAATCGGGCCGTTTTAGACAAGACTAAACTTCGTTAGCTAGAAAATTATTTGAGTGGAAGGGCCGACCTAGCACCCCCCCGCTTCTCCACGAGGGGTGAGGGGCCGTCACGATTCGGAAAGCGTCACCGTGAATGATGACAGCGTCTCTTTCGAGTCTCGATCCGTCCTTTGATCGACTGTCATCGTCCGTTAGACCCATGTCTTCGTCTTTTGGCAGCGTGTCATCGTCCGCCAACGGGTATGTCATCGTCTTTTTGAGCAGCGGCGATGGATGACATTCCACAAAAAGACGCCGACAGCATGTCCAGAGACGCGCTGATGCTATTGCCAGACGCTTTATCCGGTTCAAAAGACGATGACGTCGGCCCAAAAGACGATGACATGGATTTGGAAGACGCGTGCGTAGTGAAAAAAGACGATGTCGAGTCATTGCAAGCCGGGTGTGTTAGGCGGAAAGACGCGGACTGGAAAGTCCGCGCTCCTCGGGAGGCGCACAGCGGCCCGTAGGGCAAGGAGCGCGGAATTCATTCCGCAGCGGGTGGAGGAGACTCCGGGCGTGGAGACGCCGCACCCGTCTCGAAAACCGGGGAGGTCTTCGGTTTGGAGAGATCGGAGGGAAAGGGGGGCGTCGTGGGAGCTGTCGAGCTGCTGCGGAATGAATTCCGCGCTCCATCAGAAGCGCCCCCGGAGCGCGGAGTTCCGACTCCGCCGCAGGTCGGGCGGACCCAAGACGCCGCCTCCGGTGAAACCGCTCTGCTCGGAGACTTTGAGGATGTGGAGTGTTTGCCAGATGCTGCGGACTTGGAAGTCCGCGCTCCGGCGGGAGCCTCAAACGGCAGCCTCGCACTCGGTGAGGGTGGCCTGGGCGTCGGCGAGGTCGGGTGAGCCGAGGCGGGTGTAGATCTCCACCGCCGTCTGGGCATGGGGCAGGGCCTCGGCAGCCCCGCCTTGGCGCAGGAGGGCCTGGGCGAGGCGGTGGTTGTCGGCGGCGATCAATTCCTGGCGGCCGAGTTTCTCGGACAAGGGCAGGGCCTCACGTGCCAGGGTCTCGGCGGTCGGCCAGTCCTGCCGGTCGAGGGCCAGATCAGCCAGATTGCCGGTGTAGGTGGCCTCGCCCTCGGCGTGACCGATAGCGCGGGCCACACGCAGGGCCTCGCGGTAATGCTCCTCGGCAGCCGTGAAGTTGCCGGAGTAGCACTCGGCGTTAGCGAGGTCGTTCAGCCCGATGGCCACGTCCATGCTCTCGGCGGCGAGGCTACGATACAGGTCGAGCGCCTCGCGGTAGGCGATGATGGCGGCGGGGTAATCCTGCTTCAACTGATGACCGACGCCACGCAAGCGGATGGCTGTGGCTCGCTCGCGGGCACCGGCTTTGGCGCGGGTCCAGTGGGCGGCGGCGCGGTCGGCACAGGTGAGCACAGCGTCGGCCTGCTGGCGCAGAGCGTGAATGTCGCCAGCGTCTTTGGCGCGAAAACCGGCGTTGTAGTAGTCGGCGGCAGCCAGAGCCTTGGTTTCCCCTTTTTCGCTAAGGGCGAGGTATTCATCCCAGTGGCCTTGGAAGTTTAGGAAGTGCTGGAGTGTATCGCAAATGGTGTTGAGGCGGGCATTGTCACCGGCGAGGAAGAGGTCCAGCGCGGGGGCGATGCCGGGCCAGGCGGCTTCGAGGGTGGGGAAGCGGTCGTGCTTTTCCCAGCCGTTTTCGATGATGAGGGCGTAGGCGCGCTTTTCCAGGATGTTGCCGGTTTCGGCCACGATCTCGGGCTTTTTCTTCCGCAGGAAGTCGGCGACGAGGGGGACGAGGGCGTAGTGCGTGCCTTCGGCGTTGTCGGTGACGAGGGAGCGGTTGGCGAGGCTGCCAAGGGCGGTCTCGGCGAGGGATTCCTCGATCCCGGCATTGGCGGCGATGTGCTCGACCTTCGCCGGAAGGGTGAAGTAGGTGAGGGCACAGAGGATCTGGGTTTCGTCAGCGGTGAATTCATTCACGAGGTCGCCAAAGATGAACTCCAGGGGGTCGTTCTTTTCCGGGCAGGAGCGGAGGAAGGCGATGGCCGCGGGGATGGTGCGGCAGGAACCGCGACCGAGCTGCCCGGCGGTCCAGCGCAGGAGCAGCGGGATGCCAGCGGTGGCCTGCCAGAGGCTGCGGTGGTCGTCCACACTGGCGCGGGCGAGCAGATGGTTGTGCTCGGCGATGTCGGCGAGGGTGGCCAGGGCGGAGGCTTCGTCGAGTTTGTCGAGTTCGATGAGATTGATGCCGCGGCCGATGCGGCGACGGGCGGTGAGGATGGCTTTGCAGACGCCGGGCAGGTCGCTGACGAACTCGACGATGCGCTCGCGGTCCTCGGGGGTGAGGGATTCGAGGTTGTCCAAGATGAGCAGGGCGCGGGTGCCGGTGAGGGCATCGAGGATGAGGCGGGCACGATCCTCCGGGGTGCTGCGGGGGATGTCATCGCGGCCCAGAGCACGGGCGATCTCATCAAGGATGCCGAGGTAATGGGAGACGAAGCGGACCTTCACCGGGCGCGGGCCTTCGTCTTCAAGGGCGCGGTCCTTGATGGAGACGAAGATGACGGGATCAAACTGATCGCGGCTGTAAACGGAGGCTGCACGGACGGCGAGGGAGGTCTTCCCCATGCCACCAGGCCCAGCGATGAGGGCCCCCCAGGTGCGCTTTTCCGGCCGCAGGGCGTCATGGATCTGCGCGAGTTCCTTTTCACGACCATGGAAGTGATCGAGGCGGGGGAGGTAGTGGGGGACTTTGGAATCCTGAATGGCGGAGTCCGAGGGAGGGGAGTCGGTGTGTTGCTGGCGGGCTTTGAACTCGTGTAGGGCGTCGCTGACGAGGTGACGGAGTTCATCGACGGATTTGAATTCTTTGCGCACGCGGCCCTGGGTGGCCTTGGTCTTGAAGGCGGCGAGCTTTTGCTGCGGGACATCGCCGGTCTCGATGTCTTCAATGGTGACGGGATGCGTTTTGTGGGCGGTGAAGATGAGGAGTTCGTCGAGTTTGCCCTGCTTCTGGCGCTCGACGGCGTGGTCGAACTCCATCTCGGTGACGGAGATGTCTTTTCCATCAGGCACCCAGCCGTAACGAAAGGCGTAGATGCCGAGGTAGAGGTCGGCTTGGTCCACCATCTCTAAAGATACGGCGATGCCTGTGGCGTCGCGGGCAGGCAGGGCCTCCATGCCGATGGGGAAGACGCCACATGAGAGGCAGGCGTCTCTGACGGCGGCGCGGTGGTCGGGCAGATCGAGCGCAGTGCTGCTGATCATGGCGGTGA
>JBIKIA010000013.1:0-25533 GCA_044361885.1 Prosthecobacter sp.
CGATGGCATGTTCCACCCTGCGGAAGCGAAGATCGACGGTGACAGCGTCGTGATCACCTCCGCCAAAGTTCCCGAGCCACGCCGCGCCCGCTTTGCATGGAGCAAGCTCGCCATCGCCAACCTCATGGACAAAGACGGCCTCCCCGCCACCTCCTTCCACACGCACTGGCCCGTCGATCACGATCTCGGCAGCAACTTCGCGCGCGATTGCAAATGGGAGAGCAGCGACAAAAACACCTACGGTTGGGACACCGGCCTCACGGACGGTTCCTGGGCCAGCTTCAATCCGAACAGCTACGCCACAGGCAACTCAGACACCTTCCCCAAGCACGTCACCATCGATCTCAAGCAGCCGCAAACGGTCAACCTCATCCGTCTCGGTTCCCCGGAAATCGGTTCCACGAAAACCGTCGCCGTCTCTATAAGCACCGATGGCAAAACCTTCCGCGAAGTCGGCAAACATGCCTTCACGCTTGCCAAGGCCGAGCGCGCCGCACTCCCCTTCCCTGATGCCGAAGCCCGCTACATCCGCCTCACCTATGTCGATCACCACGCGCAGCAGGCGGGCAACTTCCCGAATGTATTCGCCTTTACCACCGAGGTGGAAGCCTATCGGGTGAGGTGAAACTACGCGTTTGTTCAATTCAATCGCATCCGCGCCGTTGAGCAAGGGGCACGAAACTTCGTAACGACGGCGCATGTGACTATCGCGCGGATGCAATCGATTCCCTTGTTCAGTTGGATTCCCACCGGCTGACCTCCAATGAGAACCGAGGACGTCCATCCTGCCGAAGTGTGAGAACTGCAGGCCATCCCACAACATCCTTCCCCTCGCAGCAACAAGCGCCGGAGGGCCATGCCTGCCCATTTCTATAATGAGTGCGCGGAATACGTCAGCCTACTTCTTCTTCACTGGCGTGCTCGGCAAAGAGGAAACATTCAGCGTGAAGGGCTTCGCAGGCTGTTTGCCGAGGAGTTGGAGATCAAACCACTCCACCATGCGCTCCGTATCCTGCGGCATCTCCTGCCAGCCACCATGGCCGGCACCCTGGCGGATGACGAGTTCGCACACGGTGCCGACTTCGTGGCAGCGTTTCAAAAAGCGCTCGGATTGTGTGATGGAGACCTGCGGGTCGGCATCGCCATGCACGATGAAGATGGGAGGCTGACCTTTGTGGACCCAGTAGATCGACGACAGCTCACGCCCGAGTGCCTCGCGACCTTCCTGCGTGGCGGCTTTGGGTCCAAAAGCAGCCGCGTAGGCTTCGAGCTTGCCGATGCCGACGGCGTTATCGCCGGGCTCGAACCAGTTCAGGTAATCGGTGGGCGGGTAGAAGCACGCCACGGCATTCACGGCGCTGCTTTCGCGATCAATCGGGTCGGCGGCCTTCGCATCGCCCGGCCCGCCACGAGTGGCGAGCATGAGGCTGAGGTGCCCGCCCGCGCTGCTGCCGGTGACACCGAGCTTCTGCGGGTCCACGCCATACGACGCGGCATTCGCGCGGACAAAACGCACGGCGCGATTTAGATCCGCGACGATCTCCTCTACCTGAAACCTCGGCTGCGTGCCATGCACGACCACGAACGTGGTGTAGCCCGCCTTTGGCCAGCCGCCGTCGCTGATGCCGTTGTGGTTCGATTTCCAACCGCCACTCACGATCTTGATGATACCCGCTCCATTCGGCTGCGCCGGCTTGAAGACATCCATCGTCAGCGCCACGCCATCGTGCTTTGTGTAGATGACATCGCGGATGCGCTCCGGCTCTTGGGCGAGCAGCGACGTGGTGATGAGAGCAAGGAAGAGGAGGTGTTTCATGGTTAGGTCATCGTTGCGACTTGGAGTCGAATGGCGCAATCGCTTTCAGCATACACTCGGGGAGTGTATCCATGAAAACCGTTGGGCTGATATGTGCTCTTATTCCTTTTTGGAATGCGTTTAAGCCATCTCCAGCCCGCGCATGGTGCCAGTGCCGCTGCTGAAACTGCCAGCTTCGACGCCAAGGCGTTGGAGGAGGGTGACGTAGAGGTTGGAGAGCGGGTAGTTCTTCTTTTTGTCGAAGGCGAGGTGGCCGACGTGTTTGAAGCTGCCGCCGACGAGCAGTGTGGGCAGGTTGTCGTTGGAGTGGGCGTTGGCGCTGCCCATGTTGGTGCCGTAGAGGCAGGCGGTGTGGTCGAGCAGGGGTTTGCCTTGCTCCTGGGTGTCGCTGAGACCGTCGAAGAACGTGGCGAGTGACTGGAAGTGCGCTTCCTCAATGCGGCGGAGTTCGGCGATTTTCTCCGGCTGCCGACCATGATGCGTGAGCGGGTGGGTGCCGGTGCTGACTCCGGCGATGCCTTTGGGCGTGAGATTTCCGGTGGAAAGGCAAACGGTGACGATGCGGGTCGAGTCGGTTTCGAGCGCAAGGCGCACGAGGTCGAGCATGGCGCGGGCGTTGGCCTTGAAGTCGTTCACGTCGGCGATGTCCTTGGGCTGCGCGGTGGTCGTCTTTGGCTTCGGGCGGTTCACCCAGCTCTCGCTGGCGGCTAGGCTGGATTCGAGATCGCGAATGGCGGTGGCGAACTGGTCGAGGCGCTCGCGGTCATTTGCGCCGACGCGTTGTTGCAGCGCCTTGAACTGATCGTTCATGCCATCGAGCAGGCTGCGGTCGCGCTGGAGGCGGCGCAGGGATGCCGCCCTGCCCTCAGCCGTGTCTTCGACAAAAAGCTGCTGATATAGCGCCACGGGACTGGTGATGGGCGGAATCATGGAGCCGCTGCGTGTCCATGAGAGGCTCAGATTTCCTGTGCCGATCATCACTGGCAGCGAGGGAAAGCGCGTGGCGCTGCCAGTCTTCTCCGCCATGACCTGGTCCAGCGAGACGCTGTTGCGGAAGGAGCCGCGGCTCGCGCCCGGTGCGCCGGTGAGGAAACATTTCTCCGCCTCGTGTCCGCCATCCACGCCGGGCAGCGACACGCCGGAGAGGACGGTCATGCGCTCGCGATGCGCCTTCAAGATGTCGAGATACGGCGTGGCTTCGTAATCGCGCCCGGCCTGCGTGGGGAAGAAAAATTCCGGCAGGATGCCCATGTTCGTCATCATGCCGACAAAGCGTCGCGGCGGCTGGGGCAATGCGGCATGACCGAGGCGCGGCATCATGCATTCGAGGAAGGGCAGCGCGAGCGTGGCTCCGGCGCCGCGCAGCAGCGTGCGGCGGTTCAGCGGGGTGCGGAGGGAGATGTTCATGGTTTGGCAAAGAGCGGGCTGAGGATGACTTCCATCAAAAGAGTGCGCATGCCGTAATGTGCGGCTTCGGAGCGGTCGAGGATGCGCTCGACTTCGCGACGGTCGGCAAAGCTCACCGGCGCACCGGTCGCATACACGATGAGGTGCTGCACAAAGGCACGCGCGAGACTTCTTTCGTCTGCGGCGAGCATGTCGCGCAGCGCGGCGTAGTCATGGAAGGCGCGGCCATCCGCGAGTTCGCCGCTGGCATCCACCGGCTTGTCGTAGTGATACCACACGCCGCGACCATCCACGATGCGGCTGAAGTCCTCACGTGCATGACTGGCGCGATATTGATCCCGCCACGCGCCGGTGACATCGAAGCGCTCCAGCGCAAAGCCATACGGATCGAGCTGCGCATGGCAGCCCGCGCAGGTGGCGAGGGTTTTGTGTTTCGCGAGCTGCTCACGCACGGTCGTGGTGCCACGCGTGTCCGGCTCGATGCTGCCCGCGCCTGGCGGCGGAGGCTTCGGCACGATGCCGAGGATTTGCTCCAGCACGAAGGCTCCGCGGCGCACGGGCGAGGTGGTGGTGCCGTTCGCGGTGATTTTGTGAATGCTCGCCTGCGCGAGAAACGGCCCGCGCAGCGCATCCGACGGCAGGCTCACACGCCGCAGTTCATGCCCGGTCACGCCAGCGATGCCGTAGTGCTGTGCGAGCGTTTGATTCAGCATGGCGAAGTCCGACTTCACGAAATGCACCGCGCCGAGGTCCTTGTTCAGCAATTCGGTGAAAAACGCACGCGTCTCCGCTACCATGGACTCCTGCAGCAGCCCGGTGAACTCGGGGTAAAGTGTCTTGTCCGGTTGCGTGGCATCGATCTCGCGCAGACGCAGCCATTGACCCGTGAAGTTCTCGATGAAGCGCCGCGCCTTGGCATCGCGCAGCATCCTCTCTGCCTGTGCACGCAGCACCTCGGGCTTGTGCAGTTCATCACGCTCCGCCAGCGCGATGAGTGCCTCATCCGGCGGCCCCGCCCACAAAAAATAGCTCAGCCGCGATGCGAGGTCGCTGCCCAACAGCATGAACTCCGGCGACGTGAGCGCCGCGCGATACGCCTCCTTCAGCGCATCCTGGAAAGGATCGCCCGCCGTCAGCCGCTTGGTGAAAACATCCATGTGCCTCGTGAGCTCCGCATCCTTCACCGGACGACGAAACGCACGCCGCAGAAAGCTCGCCAACAGGCGCCGCGCATCCTCTTGCGGAGCCATGCTCACGACTTGCACCACGGGGCGCTTCTCGTTGCGCGTGCCGTAGGTGTTGTCCTTCGGCTGCGAGCTGACTGCGCGACCACGCGGCCAGATTTGCTGCACCGGCTTCGGCAGGCCGCTCTCCGCTTTCCACACGCTCACTGGCAGCTCGCCAAAGAGCGCCCGCTGGCTCGCAGGCGGCCACGTTTCATGCAGCGGCCCCTCGATTTCGATCCACTCGAACGCCACGCCCGGCGCCGGATGCGGCGGGCCGTGCATGTCTTCGCGGATGCCTTGTTTTGTCTGTGCATAGTGCGGCAGACGCTCGCAGGTCTCCGGCGTGAACATCAGCTCGTCCGGCACGCCCGGCGTCATGCCGCCGCCGCGCTCCAGCCACGCGGTCAACTCCACAGCATCTGCCTTGTTCGGCGGCAGATCCACCGTGCCGCAGCTCAGCCCCTTGGCCAGAATACCGAAACTCACCGCGCCATGCGCCTGCGTCGGCACCACCTGTTTTCCGTCCCACGCGAAGCTGTAGCCGCTCACGCGGATGCGATGCACGCCATCGAGCACCGGCGTGAACGGACTCACGCGATACCGAGCCGATTCATCGCCCAGCCGGAACAGCCCGATCGCCGTCGCCTTTGGCTCATCGTCCGTCATGCGCGATGACTTCGCGAAGAACGTCTCATCCCGCTTCATGCCGATCAAACCAATGGCCTCCTTGAAACCCGTGAGCGTGCCGATGACCGTCGTGCTCCACGGATACCAGCGATAGGTGAACACCGGCGGCTTCTCCACAAAGGCCGGCGTCGCCGCATTCAGCGCCGCATCCACTGCCGCCACATGCTTCGCCAGATGCACGAATGAAAAGTCCAGCGCGGCAGGCGAACGATCAAACCCATGCGCCTTCCCATCCGCTGGCAACTCATGAGCCACCCGCAGCGCCGGCAGCGCGAGCACATCGCGCAGCGTATTCTCAAACTCAACCCGGCTCAGCCTGCGCAAGCCCGTGCGCCCTTCGCGCTGCTCACGCGCAGTGTCCATCGCCACGAGTTGCTGCGACAGCGATGTCATCGCTGCATCCAATTCCTTTGCCGCAGGCCGTGGCTTTTTCTCCGGTGGCATCTCGCCCGCCTGCACTCGATCATGCACCTGCACCCACGCATCAAAGCTCGCCGCATCAAGCTTCAGCGCCGTGAGATCGAGGCCGCCTTTCTTCGTCTCGCTGTCGTGGCACTCGACGCAATGCGCCTCGACAAAAGAATGCAACGCCGCACTCGCTTGATCCTGCGTCGCGCTGTGCAGGATCGAAATCGGGAGCAAAGCGAGCAGGCAGGCAGTCTTCATGGCCACAAGCGAGTGATTCCACCAACCACGAAGCCTGCGGAAGGCGCATCGAGCTTCACCGTGAGCTTGCCGAGGTTTCCCTGCATCTTCGCGGTGGCGATGACGCCCGTGACCGCCGGAGCTGTTGCTTTCCGATCCACGCCCGCGGGTGCCACACGCACTTTTTGGCCGGCTTTCAGGCTGCGGGCGATTTCGTTGCTCTCCCAAAAAAGAGTCAGCTCGAGCGTCGAGCCATCGACCACGTCCGCATAGCCAGGAGCGCCTTCTTCGGCCAGTCGCTTCGCATTGAGAGTCTTTTGAGCGTCTTGAAACTTGAGCAGGCTCGCGTCATCGAGAAACACGTTCCAGCACATCTGCGTTTTGCCCTTGCCGATGCCATGCGTCTCGGTGCGAATCTTTTCGCCGATCTTGATGTCGGCAAAGGTCGCAGGCTGGGCGTCTTTCCAAACCTTCGTCTCCGCGTCCGTGGAAATGAGGATGCCCTTTTCTCGAACGAAACTTTTGTCCGCGTTCGCCTGCGTCACCGTGAGCGTGACGGCGCTGGAGTCGATGCTGTCCACGTAGAAGTATTCTTTGTGGCCGTTCATCATGTTCATCTGGTCCTGGATGTAAGTCAGCCAGGTCCATTGACCATCGGCAGCCTCGTGCATGCGAAAGATGCCGCGCATCCCGATGCGGTAGTCCTGCAAATCGCCGAACGCCGCATGATGATACAGCTCCGCATACGGCAGCACCGTGAAGGGCATGATCTCATCCGTGCCTTCTTTGCGAAACGTGCCGCTGCGCGTCTTGAGATCGATGCTGACCAGCTCGCCCCAGATGCGCCGCATGGCATCTGTTGGCACGATGACCTTGCCCGGCTGGATCTTCAAAACAGGTTTCACCGGGGCATCGGCAGCCTGGAGTGAAGTGAAGGCGATGAGGCTGAGAAGTAGGAGAGGCTTTTTCATTTCGTGGCAGGCTGGGGCTTCAATACGGAGGCAGGAGCGCTGTTGATGCCGATGTTGAGAGTTGGGGCGCTCGCTTTGCCTTTAAGACCAAACGCAGCCGTCGCGGCCTTTTGGAAGGTGGGCAGGATGTTTTTGCCATCGCCCGACCAACCGGCGTGCTGCACGAGGAAGACGGTGACGAGCTTGTTCTCGCGGTCATAGCGCGAGTTCGTGCCGTAAGCGCCGCCGTGCGTGAAGGATTTGCCATCGGTGCCGAAACCGAAGCCATAGTTGGATTTCGCTTCGCCGGATTGATCGCTGGTAGCGGTCTGCACGGCTTTTTCGGAGAGAATGCGCACTCCGTTGAGCGTGCCGCCGTTCGCCATCATGCGGTAGAAAAGCGATAGATCATTCGCCGTCGAGAACAGGCCGCCTGCGGGCATCGGGAAGCGCTCGCGGCTGTCAAGCGGGTAGAGAAGCTGGCCGACAGGCAGTTCTTCGAGGCCGTCCTTCGCCGCGTTCGTTTTGTAGGACTTCGCGAGGCGTGCTTGCTGCTCTTGGTTCGGCCAAAAGGTCGTGTCCTTCATGCCCAGAGGCTTGAAGAGCCGCTCGGCGAGGAAGGTTTCATACTTCATGCCGCTGACCACTTCGATGATGCGCCCAGCGGTGTTGATGCCCGCGTTGGAGTATTTGGATTTGCTGCCGGGCTGGAACAGCAGCGCCATCTTTGCGTAGCTGCTCACTCGCTCGGCCAACGGTTTCAAGTCAAGCGTGGGGGTTTCCATCGGCGATTTAAAATCAAGCCCGCTGGTGTGACTTAGCACCTCACGCACGAGGATCGGATGACGTGGAGCCACGAGTTCGGGCTTCTTCGGATCCGTGCTGAGGTTCACCCTCTGCCCTTTGAACTCCGGCAAATACTTCTCCACCGGATCATCGACGCTCACATTGCCCTCATCGACGAGGATCATGAACGCCGCCGCCGTGATCGGCTTCGACTGCGAAGCGATCCAGAACATTGAGTTCGTCTGCATCGCTTTCTTCGCCGCCACATCTTCAAAACCCACCGCCTCGACATCCAGCACCCTGTCAGGATCAGCCACCAGCACCACCGCGCCCGCGAGCGTCTTGCTATCCACATACGGCTGCAAAACAGGCGCAAGTTTCTTGGTCGGCACCTCGGCGTGCAGTGCCGCCGTGGTGATCAGGAGAAGGGAGGTGAAGTAACGAAGGATGCTGTGTTTCATGTGGAAAGAGAGACGATAGGATGGGAATGGCGGACGACTCAATTCGGCGTCGCCTCGCCGTGCGGATAGCGGTAGTCGGCCTTGGCGTCGGTGGAGACCTGCTTCGTGGAGTCGTCGGCGAGCGTGTAGAGGAAGAGTTTGCCGCCAGCATGATAGACGATGGACGTCTCGCCTTTCGTGAAGCGCGGGTAGGCGAACCACACCTTCTCTCCTTCCGCGTTCGCGAAGGGCTTCATGTTCGTGATCGTGCGCTGCTTCACGTCGAAGTCTGCGACGTAGAGCGTGCGGCCCGAGTTCTCGTATTTGAAGCCAGTTTGATACTCGAAGCAGATTTTCGTTTCGCTCGGTGAGACGCTGATGCGGTCGAGGATGCCTTTGGGCGCGAGTTCACACGTCACGCGCTCGAACTTCGGCTCGCTGCCTGGATTTGGCGTCATGAGGTAGTAACCGCGCCCAAGCTTTGGTGGCGTGGCGGAGACGAACAGTCGGCCATCGCGCACGGCAGAGTGAACCCACGCGTGGTAGCTCGGATCGGTGAGCTGGATTTCCTCACCGGGCTTGCCGCCGATCTTGGAGGCCATGATGTGGTAGCTGAGCTTTCCTGGCACTTTGCGATTCCACACCGGTGTGTTCGTGCCATCGCGTGTCCAGGTGGGATTGAAGTCGGTGAACGTGCCGTCGCTGAGTTGGTGCAAGCCCGTGCCGTCGGTATTGATGATGCACATCGCCGTGATCCAGTTGTTCACGTCCGGATCATCCTTCAAGCGCCGGAAGAACACGAGATGATCGCCCGTGATCGACCACGACGGCTTGAAATCCCAGTGTCCGGTCGTGATCGATTTCGTCTCCGGCTGACCGAGCACGGTGATGTGGATCTCGCCATCCTTGTAATAGGACGCACGGGGCATCGTTTCCGCCGCCTGAGACAGCGTGACGATCAACAGGAGAGGTAGTAGGGCTTTCATGGTCATAGCGGGTTTGGTGAACGTGCTTGAACCACGAAAGTCGCGGTCATTTTCAGCTCCAATGCTGTGCGATCTTCTTCTTCAAGAACTCCACACTGCGGGCGAGTTGCTCCATGCCATCGACGCCGTCTTCGATGCTGATCCAGCCGTCGAAGCCTTTGCTTTTCAGCTCGGTGAAGATGGCGTCGTAGTCGTTGAGGCCTTTGCCGATCTCGCCGTGGCGGAGGCGCTTGGCGTAGCCCTGGGCACCGCCTTCTTCCTTGCGCAGGTCTTCGATGGTGCCCTCAGCGAGATAGCGGTCGCTGGCGTGCATGGTGACGACGCGATGCGACACGCGCTTCAGCAACTCAATCGGGTCTTCACCGGCGAGGTAAGTGTTCGAGGGGTCGTAGTTCACACCGAAGTTCGGGTGGTTCACGGCATCCACGAGCTTGCAGAAGACATCCATCTTCTGCGCGAACTCGGGGTAGTCCCAGAAGTCGTCTTTGTAGTGGTTTTCAATGATCAGCGTGATGCCGCGCTCCTGCGCATACGGCAGACAGGCGTAGATCGAGTCAGCGGCAAATTTGACACCTTCATCCAGCGTCAACTCAGGCCTGCGCTGACCGCTGAGCACGCGGCAGTAGCTGCCACCGAGTGTGTGCGTCATGTCGATCCAGCGTTTCTGCTTCGCGATCTCCTTGTCGCGGAAAGCCGCGTCTGGATGCGTGAAGTCGGGCGAGCAGCACATCATCGGGATCACTTTGCCGGTGTCCTCGACTTCCTTGCGAAAGCGTGACCAGTTTTTCTCATCGGCCATCTCCAGGAAACCTGCATACCATTCGAGGCCCTGCACATCGAGCGTGGAGGCGAGCTGGATCCATTCGGAGACGGTCATCGTCCCTTCTTTGCAAAGGGCGACCATGAAGGCTTTCGGGAAGGCGGCGAGTTTGGGCATGGGGTCGGAAAACTGGAGTATTGGAGTGCTGGAGTAGTGAAATCACTTCGTCGGAATCGTGCTCGCGTCCTTGGGCGGATTGCGGCCGATGAAGGGGTGTTGCTCCAAATCGAAGACCTGGCCACTGATGGGGCCGCATTCTTCCGCTAGGAGCCAGGCGGCGCAGGCGGCGATTTCTTCGGGCCAGAGGATGCGGCCAGCAGGCGCATAGACCTTTGGCAGATCGGCATACCAGTCCTCCTTGAGGCCGTGCTCGCGTTTGCGTTTGGCTTCGTTTTCGGTGAGCACCCAGCCGGGGTTGATTTGATTCACACGCACGCCGTCTTCGCGCATGAGTGTGTCGCCCAGATTGCGCGTGAGGGTCATGAGCGCGCCTTTGGAGACGCTGTAGGGCATCAGATTCGGCTCACCGCTCCACGCGTTGACGCTGCCGATGTTGATGACGCTGCCGTGCGATTCACGGAGATGCGGCAAGGCGGCGCGGATGAGGAGGTAAGGCACCACGCAGTTGATCTCCAACATGCGGCGGAACCATTTGCCATCGGTGTCGTGAATGTTGCCGAGGCCGACCTGCGCGGCGTTGTTCACGATGGCATCGAGCCTGCCAAACGCGGCCACGGCCTTCTCGACGAGCAACTGAGGTGCGTCCTCGTCGGCGAGGTCTTTGAGGACGAGCACGGCCTTTTCCGCACCGAGCTCCGCGAGCGTTTCCTGGCCCAAATCGGCCTCCAGGCCGTGGATGAGCACGCGTGCGCCCTCAGCGACGCAACGCTTCGCGATGGCTTTGCCGATGCCAGTGACGCTGCCGGTGATGAGGATGACTTTGTTTTCGAGGCGGGGATTCATGAGTCGGTGAAGGGGCCGGCGTTCTGCCGGGAGAGGGTTTCGCTCACACGCTGGCCGTCCAGCATGGCGACTTCCACGCGGGATTTCAAACTCATCGCCGCCGCCACGCCCGCCGCCTCGCCCATGGCCATCGCGGTGGCAGTGACGCGGGTGGAGGCATGAGCGCCGCGTGTGGCACTGTGGCAACGGCCCGCGACGAGCAGATTCGAGAGCTTCTGTGGCACAAGCGAGCGATACGGGATGTCGTAAGGTTCGGGCTGGACCTTTTTCGGGTCGAAGTCGTTCGCGCTGCCGAGGACGGTCTTGTTTGGATGCAAATCAAGATACCAGCAGCCGGTTGCGATGGCGTCGTCAAAGCGGCGCGCCTTCATGAGATCGTCCTCCGTGAGGATGTGCTGGCCGAGGATGCGGCGGCTCTCACGCACGCCGATCCATGGATAGGCCTCAATGAAGTAAGAATCCGCGAAGGCGGGCACGTCCTTCTTCCATGCACGGAACATCGCATGCGCGTCGGCGCGCCCTTGCATCTCGGCACGCGAGAGGTCGGCGGCGTCCGTGGGATTCGCGGGAACACGCACGCCGTGGATGTAAACCTCCGTGTTGTGATAGAGGAACATCACGCCGGGGCCATAGAAGTAAGGCAGTTCGCCTCGCTCCTGCGCAGCCTTCAGCGCCGCTTTGCAGGCCTCGCTGAGTTTCGCCATCGGTTTCACGTTGCCGATGCGGAAGTGGAGCGTGAGCGGCTGCACCTCGGCGTTTTGCTCGAAGGGCGCACCAGCCCACGCCGCCACATCGGCATCGCCCGAGCAGTCGATGACGACTTTGGGCTTCACGGTGACGAGTCCGTCCTTGTTCGCGAGCGTCACGGACTCCACGCGGTCGCCGCTGCTGTGCGCATCGCAGACGAAGCTGTTAAAAAGCACGCTGAGGTTCGCCTTTTGCTCCTGGAAAAGACGGTCGAGCAGCAGCTTGAACTCGAAGGTGTTCGCAATCGTCGGGTTGTGCTTCTCTACCGTCTTCGCATCCGGCGCGCAGACGCCCGACTTAGACAAAAGCTCCAGCGCGATGCCACGCACGACGACGCGCTTCGTGTTGATGTGCGCGATGCCGTCGAAATAAGGCAACCCTACGCTCGTGATGATGCCGCCTGCGAACGGCGCCTTCTCCACGAGCAGCGTCTTCGCCCCCGCTCGCGAGGCAGCGAGGGCCGCCGCGCTGCCCGCGCAACCTCCGCCGCAGACGAGCACGTCAGTTTCGATGACGCGCATCGGTGCTTTCGTGATCGCCTGATCTGCGGCCATAGCCAGGCCAAGCGGGCCCGCCGCCGCAACGGCGGATGCCTTCACAAAGTCACGCCGCGTGTGGCGGTCGATGCTGCTGGGGTTGGGATTCATGGCGCTCAGCATAACGAGTCCTGCCCGGTTTTCACCATGACAAAGTGTGTGTGAAATGCGACCTCAGCGCCCTGGTTGAAGCCGGTCCGGCACCTTATCGTTGTCATCGTCAAAGGGCATCGCGTCGTTGGAATCGATCTCGTAACTCGCAGGCGAATGCTCGCCGAGCTGCCGCAGCACGCGGTGAAGATAATCGACGCACTCGGCACGCGTGAGCGGATAGGCCTTCACTTTGGTGTGCGAGAGTGTTTTGAAGGTTGGCAGCTTTAACGCTGCAAGCCAGCGGTCGAGCGTGCCCCAGTTCACGGGTTCGTTTGGCTGAAATGTCGGCTGCTGCGGCCCGAAATCGCCCCAGGCGATCATCGACTCGATGAAAGCACGGTCGGCATCGTTGGCAGGCACATCGGCGAAGCGCGGCTGGGCAGGAGATGCGGGCCAGTCCTTCGTTTCAGGCAGCGAACGGACCAATCTTACCAAGGCACCGGCCAGTTCTCGGCGTGTGACGACCTGATCAGGCTTGAAGAAGACGTTGTCTGGGTCCGCACGCCAGATGCCTGAGAGGGTCAGGAGACTTGCGGCTTCAAAGTGAGGCTCGTCTGCCTTCACATCATGCCAGGGCCAGATGAGCGTGCCATGGCGCAGCAGCGTGCGCTGCACCTCGCGGATATGTTTCGGTGAGGTGGCGATCTCGCGTGGCTGAATGCCATCCATCAGCGATATCGCAGCCACGGTGCCGACCGCGCTCCCGACGTGCATCATCTGGCCGTGCAGACGCAGCGAGGACTGCACCATGCTGGTGACGCCGATGTTTTTCGAGCAGCCGAGCAGGCCGTCCATCTTCACCGGCACGAATCCGCGGAGCGGGAACATGGTGCGGTCACTGTGGGCGTTCCAGTTGCGCGTGCCGAAGAATTTCGGCTGCCAGGGCTGTGCGGGATCGTCATCGCGATACTTCCGGCGCGTGGGGTGGAAGTCCATGTTGAACTGGTAGCCGAACACGCCGTCAAAGGGCATCGACTTCGCCCACAGCGGCTTTTCCACCTCGGTGCGCACGTCCTGCTCACGCAGGATGTAGAGTGCTTCCAAGCGCAGACCTTCGCGGATGTAGGGCTTCGGTGGCAGGTGATCAGCGGTGCCGTAATCGTCCGCCAGCTTCATGTAGCGGAAGGATTGAGGGAAGTCACCCACGCGATCATGCGCGGAGGTTTGCAGCCAATACACAAACTCCAGCGCCCGCTGCTTTGCGTCTTCAAACACGATGCGCCGCTGCGCAGGCGACATGGCGACAATATTTTTCTTCGACGCTCCCGGTTCGTTTTGCTCCAAAGCCACGACAACATGCTTCGGCAGCGTGCTGAGCGGGTAGTCCTGCGCGGGCCAGTTCAGGACGACGGCTTCGGTGCCCGGCGCGAGGCCGTTGTGATAGCGGTCGATCATGCGCCGATGCGTGTAAATGCACCAGCCCGCCATGTTATAAATACCGCCGCTGCCGTCCCAATCCACCCACGGCGGAGCTTTCTGCCAGTCGGCAAAGGAGAAGTCGTCGTAGCGAGCGGGCTTTTGAATCGTGCTGTCCTTGCCTGCCTCGCGAAGCAGCGGGCACCATGAGATGGGATTCATTTCCAGATCACCGCCGGGATCGAGTGACTCGGGAGCACTGGGTTCATTGAATCGACTCTTCAAATCCGGCCCCGCCATATATGCAGCACCGCTGAACCGAATGATGTCTCCCCAGTCCGTGGAGTCGGCGGTGAGCTTCGCTTTGACCGTCAGACTCGTCGGCCCCGTCTGACGGGTCCGGCCAAACTCCACACCAACTACTCTTCCGTCATCCACGAGCACTTTCGAAAGTTCCCAGCCTTTCAAAACGGTGATCTGCGAAGCATAAGGTGCCAACCACTCCTCAAAAATCTGAGCGGCTGCCTTCGGCTCGATTGTATTGCTGCCGCACCAGCCATTGCCGGGTTTCGCAAGGCCGTAAGTCTTGCGGTTATGCTGATGGATGCGCTCCAGGATCTCCGCAAAGGAACCGCTGGCCGGGTATTCGGCGCGTTTGCCATTCACAATGGTCCATTCGTCGATGGGGCCGATGCCCTGCGTGCAAAACTGGCCACCAAGCCAGTCGATGTCATTCACCAGCACGATGCGCTTCACACCAAGACGAGCGGCCTGGATTGCTGCGGCACAGCCAGATTCATCGCCGCCGACGATGAGTAGGTCGGTCTCAATGACCTCGGCAGCCGCTAGAAACGGCAAAAAGATGAAGGGTAAAAGAAGTGAGCGCATGAAGAGGGAGCAGAATACGGCGTTAATGGGGTCTCCAACTCATGTTCCGCGTTTTTCCATCGCTGCCAATCACCGGGCTGATCGCTTTTTCGATCTGCCAGGCAGCGGCACCGAGCATTGAGAACGGCCGCGCGCACTGGGCATTCCAACCTTTGTCGAAGGCTCCACTGCCTGAAGTGAAAATGAAGGCATGGCCGAGGAATAACATCGACCGCTTCATCCTCGCGAAGCTCGAAGCTGCGGGATTGCAGCCATCCGCCGAGGCAGATCGGGCGACTTTGATTCGCAGGGTGACGCTGGATCTGATCGGCCTACCGCCGACGCCGGAAGAGGTAGGGGCTTTCATTCACGATGAGTCGCCGCGTGCTTATGAAGCGCTGATCGACCGACTGCTGGCGAGCCCACACTACGGAGAGCGCTGGGGCAGGCATTGGCTGGATCTGGCGCGCTATGCGGACACGAGCGGCTTTCACAATGACCTCGACCGACCCTACGCGTGGAAGTATCGCGACTACGTCATCCGCAGTTTTAATGACGACAAACCGTATGCGCGATTCATCGCCGAGCAGATCGCGGGTGATGAGGTAGAAGGTGCGAATGAGCAGACGCTGATCGCCACGGGCTTTTGCCGAAACGGGCCGAGCAATGATGACAACATGGGCAAGACGCCGGAGATCATCGCGCAATACCGCGCGGATCAGATGGATGATGTCATCTCCACCACGTCGTCCGTTTTTCTCGGACTGACGCTCGGCTGCGCACGCTGTCATGATCACAAAACAGAGCCGCTGCTGGCGAAGGATTACTACAGCCTGATGGCGATCTTTGCCGGCACGGAGCGGCTCGGCCTTCCGAGTGGAGCCACGGATGCAAAGGACAAGAAGGTCGCTGATCCGGCGAAGCTGATGGCTCTGATCGAAACGAAGCCGGAGGTGCCATTGACGCATGTGATGCTTCGCGGACTCGCAGCGAACAAGGGCGAGGAAGTCTCTGCAGCAGTGCCGGTGGTGATGACTGCAAAGCCGCTGCCTTTTCCAAAGCCGGGCAAGACTTCGCAACGTCGGAGGACATTGGCGGAGTGGATCGGGGCACCGGAGAATCCGCTTACGTGGCGAGTGATGGTGAACCGCGTGTGGCAGCACCACTTCGGTGCCGGGCTGGTGATCACGCCGAGCAACTTCGGTTTCTCCGGCGCGAGGCCGACGCATCCTGAGCTGCTCGACTGGCTGGCGGGACAGTTCATCGCGAGCGGCGGGAAGCTGAAGCCGCTGCACAAGCTCATGCTGATGTCGGCGACGTATCGGCAGCAGTCCGGGCTCGTAGTTCGGGCTTTAGCCCGTGATTCGGAGCTCCAGAACGGGCTAAAGCCCGAACTACAAGCGGACCCGACGAACACGCTCCTCTCGCACATGAACAAGCAGCGCATGGAGGCCGAGGTCATCCGGGATGCAGTGCTCGCCGTGAGTGGAAAGCTGAATGGCAAACTCGGCGGCCCTGGCATCAAGCCACGCATCCGGGCGGAACTGCTGGATGCCAGCCAGCGGAACAAATGGCCGGTGCTGAAAACGGAGAGCGCCGAACACTGGCGACGCAGCATCTACATCTATGTGAAACGACAGCTCCTGATGCCGAGCATGGAGCTTTTCGACGCACCGACGACGACGGACAGTTGTGCCCTGCGCACGCAAAGCACCGTACCGACGCAGTCGCTCGTGATGATGAATGATGAGTTCATCGAGGAGCAGGCGGGCTATCTGGCACGCCGCGCGAAAGCCGAAGCAGGCGAGACTCTTCCGCAGATCGTCGAGCGGCTCTTCCTGCTCACCCTTTCGCGCAAGCCGACGGAGATGCGTTTGCAGCAGTCGCTGGATTTTTTACAGACACGCGAGCAAGCCAGCGACAAGGAAACCGCGCTCAAAGACCTCGCGCATGTTTTGCTCAACAGCAGCGAGTTTGTTTACATCGAGTGATCTCATCATGGAGCCGTGACCTTCACGCGGAGAAACTGCGGCCCCGAGGTCGAGGGAGCGTTCGAGCGCACGGTGATGATTTCGAGGCCGCCGGCGAGCACCCGGGAAACTTCTGTGGTCGCGGTGGTGCTCCAGCTCATGAGATCATTCGACCATTCGACCTCGGGAGTGAGATCGGCAATGGCGGGATCGTGAGTGAAGGCGATGGCTGGATAGTTTTGCCCGCCAGCATTCACGACGCTCTGCGCGGGCATGGGAGTTGTCGGCGTGTGTGGATCAAGGCCAAAGGCGGCTTCGAATAGGTTGGTGATGCCATCCTGATCCGCATCGGCATCGAGATTCTGATTCATCAAACCCATCTCAGCCTGCCAGTAGGCTATCGTGTTGAGGTAGTTGAGTTGTTCGCGGTTCGTCACACGCGGATCAGTGAGCAGCGGGATGTAGCTGGCATTGTCCTTGATGGCGACAAACGGTCCAGTGGGCCAACTGTTCCAGATGACGAAGAAGGCACTGCGTGGATACCAGGTGTCGAGCGCAGGCAGGTAGGTCGAGTTGTAAGCGTTCGGTACGTCGTCTTCATTGGCGGGCGGACCGCCTTCGGTGATGGCGAAAGCTTTGGGGTGGAGGCGGGATTGCGCATCGGCATCGAAGCCGGGATTCCAGCCACTTATGTAGGCGCTGAAGCCGACGAGGTCGATGGCATCATCGCCGGGGTAGTAATAGTCCATAGCCGCGCCTGAGTTGCTGGTGCCGACGGGGCGATGCACGCCGATGTGGCCTTCGATGGTCCAGAGGATGTTATGCAGGCCTTTGACGTTCACCATGTAGTTGCGGAACCAGCGATACAAAGTGACGAACTCATCCTGCTGGAGCCTGCCATACCAGTTCCAGGGTCCGTTTTGCTCGGAGAAGGGGCGGAAGATCACTGGACGATCCGGACCAAAGAGAGCGAGTTCCGCCGCGATGGCGTCCATCCAGCCGATCATGCGCAAGTTGGCCACGGTGCCGGATGTGAGCAGGTCGGTGATGTCCACCCCGGTCTTGTCGCCGTTGAAGTTGTTCGTCCACGGATTGCGAGGTGTGAAATGCAGCACCACAAGGCCTCCTGCATCCATGTAGGCACGGCCCACCGGTCCGCTGGCGGTGATTTGCAGTGGCTGTGCCGCGCTGGGGCCTTCCGCTGTGATGCCGAGCACGGAAACCCAGCTCGGAAAACCCGCGGAGGTCATCAGCGTGTTCAAGCCGACGACGTAGTTCGTGTAGTCGCCATTGGCGATGTCATGCGCCTGCTGTCCGGTCAAATATCGGCCATTGCCGCGAGCGCCCCGTGTTTGCAGATAATACAGCAGCGCTTTCGTGGCGGTGCTGGCGAGTGGATCACTCGTGATGCCGGGATAGGAGGCAGGGCTGAGTGGGTTCGTGTTCGCCCAATATTCGATCTTGTTGCTGTGGCCGTCGTTGTCGGCATCGAGTGCCGCGTCGGTGTCTGAGTTCGGATTGAAGCCGTTCGCCAACTCCCACTTGTCAGGCATGGTGTCGAGGTCGGTGTCCTTGGAGATGGGATTCGTCGTGGTCTCCTCCGCATTGCTCAAACCATCACCATCGTTGTCCAGCTCCATGAAGACATCGTCGAGGTTGTAGGACGGAAAGGCGCTCGCCGGTGCGGTGCCCGGATAAAGCTGCTCCACCGCAAAATACATCCGCGCTGCTGACGGCGTGCCGGTCCATGAAATCGGTGCGGAGCCTTCCACAGTGATCCACTGACCGACGCGATCACTGCGCACGACTGTCTCTGAGAGCAAGATGGGCGTCTGCGTGATGCTCGACGCGACAAACATCAGGCAGCGCACCTGCGCCGGAGCATCGAGCTTGATTTTGAACCGCACGATGTAGGTCGAGCCATTCGCCAGCGCAGTCAGCACATTTTGCTGCTGCACCGGCCCATCCGTGGCCGTGCCGCGACCTGTGACTCGCAGCGACAGAGGGGCAGAGGTGAAGTCCAAAGCTGAGCGCGTCACGCTGAGTCCGACGGTGCTGCCATTCAGTTGCCATGGCGAAATGAAAGCGAGATTGCCAGGGTTGTTGTCAAAGCCGCCATTCTGGATCGGACCAGCGATGGCAGTGGTGGTGAGGAATAGAAGAGAGAGGTTCGTTTTCATGGTGACCGAGCCTCCCGCAGTCCAGTGTCATCAACAATTCACCCACGGGAGCATACCGCCCGCTTCCGATGCTCCTTTTGGTGCATCGCGCAGTGCTCATGCGTCTTGCGCTTCAAGCTAATGCAGGCTGAAATCAGCGCATGAATATCCGACGCACTCTGTTGTGGATCCATCGCTGGGCAGGTGTGCTCAGCGGACTCGTGATCCTGGTGATCGCCGTCACTGGTGGTGCGCTGGTGTTTGAGCAGACGATCCAGCGCTGGCTGAGGCCGGATTTGTATCCGCAGCAGGCCACGGCGAAGGCAGAGCGCATCCCGATCTCGATGGTACTGGCGAATCATCAACGTGTGCAGGGCATCCGCCTGCCTCGCGATGAAAGCGATGCGCTTGTGTTCTTTTCAGGCCCACAGGCGATGCACTTCGATCCGCGTGATGGCAAGTTGCTCGGCACACGACCACGCATGGGCGGCTGGGAGCAGACCATGCTCAAGCTGCATGTGAATCTCCTGCAAGGTCCCACGGGCGGAACGGTCGTCGTGGTGGCCACATGCATCACGCTGGGGCTCGCGCTGACCGGTTTGTGGTTGTGGTGGCCGCTGCGCATCTTTGGCTTTCGGAAGGGCGCGAACTTCCGCCGCTTCAATCTCGATCTGCATAGCGTGGCTGGTCTCTATTCATCCGTTTTTCTGCTCATCATCGGCATCACCGGCCTCACGCTGCGCTACATGCACGGCGAGCATCCGCAGCCACCGCAGGTGCCGTTCGTTCAGCAGGATCAGTCGTTGCTCAACGTGGATGAGGCCATCAAGAAGGCCGAAGCCGCACTGCCAGGAGCACGCGCAGCTTCCGTGGAGATGCCACCACCCCAGCGGCCCGTATTTCGCATCCAGCTCGCCTTTCCTGAGGATGGATCACCTGCGGGCCGCAGCGTGATCTTTCTCAGTCGCATCGACGGGCGTGTGCTCGATAAGCATAGCTCGCGTGAGGGAACATGGGCAGAGCTTTATCAAATGGCGCAGCTTTCCATCCACATGGGCAGCATTGGCGGCACTGCCACGCGTTGGATCGCCTTCATCACCTGTGTGGCGCTGGTGCTGCAAATCGTCAGCGGCTATGTGCTTTGGTGGAAGCGAAAGTCATCATGAAAACGCCCCGCTGGATCGAGCAACCGCGTACACTCGCGGCACTGACGCTGGCCTTTGCGCTGGTGCCTGCTGCGGTCGCTTTCATCAACTTCAGAGCAGCGCGTGAGCGCGATGCAAAGCTCTTCGATACTGCCACGGAGGTGCTGGTGGAGCAGTTCAAGATCAACACGCTGCGCCATCAGAACTTCCTCAACATCATGCGCAATCAATGGCGCTATGTGCCGGACTCCACGCACCCTCCGAAAGGCATACCGCCACCCGGCTGGGAAACGCGCATCACGCATCTTAGCGGCATCGCTTACGCCCATCACGAAGACGAGAAAAACATCCGTGTGCTCTGGCAGCAGGGCCACCACGCATCATCCAAAGTGGGTGACAACCTCGCAGACGATACACCGCTAGCCACCGCTCTGCGCCAGGCCCGGCTGAGCACCGCCCCGCTCGTGTTTGGCACCCATCTCTCGAAGAGCACTCTTGTAATCGCCGGCGCTGTGACCTCACCCAACGACAACATGCTGGTTCGTGGCTACATCCTCGGCTGGCTCGATCTCGATTCATTTTGCCATGATCCGACGCTGCCGCTCCTGAGCAGCGAAGCCCTGCGGGCAAGGCCCGTCTCTGCAGACGATCCGCCCGATGCCGCTGAACACCGCAAGCTCATCAGCGATGGTGAAAACAAATCAGAGTGGACCGTCGCCGTCACCCGCGGTCCCGGCTTCAGTCGTGAGTATGGTACACCAACGACATGGATCGGCTTCGCCGCACTGGCACTCAGCATCGTGCCTCTGTCCATCCTTGTGATCATTGCCTCTCGCGCCGGCAAACTCCGGGCCGCGCTTGATGCGGAACGTGAACTCGGGCGGATGAAGAACCATTTTGTCAGCAGCGTCTCGCACGAGTTCCGAACGCCTTTGAGCGTGATTTTGTCCGGTGCGGAACTGCTGGAGGCTCACGCGGGCCAGCTCAGCGAGTCGCGGCGGTTGGAGCTCCTCACCCAGATCAAATCATCCACCGGTCGCATGAACGAAATGGTCGAGCAGGTGCTGCTGCTAGGCCGAATCGAATCCGGTGCGATGAAGGCCAACCCACAGCCGGTGGATGTCGCCGAGTTCTGCCGTGACCTCGTGGAAGAGGTACGAATCGCCACGCAGCAACGTTGTGAGATCGAAATGAAGCTCAGCGAAGGCACACGAAACTTCGACACCACCTTGATGCGGAGCGTTCTGGTCAATCTGCTCACCAATGCGGTCAAATACTCCAAGCCGGGAGGTATGGTGACCTTTGCAGCCAGTGAGTCCGGCTTCACCGTCAGTGACAAAGGCATCGGCATCCCTGCAGCTGACCTCGCGCAGCTAGGTGAGCCCTTTCATCGAGCTTCTAACGTCGGCGACATCGCGGGCACCGGATTAGGTCTCGCGGTGGTGAAACGATGTGTGGCGCTCTGCGGTGGCACCTTTTTCATTCACAGTGAGGAAGGCCGAGGAACTCAAATCGTCGTCACCCTGCCCGCATGACCACGATCCTGCTCATCGAAGACCACGCGCCCTTGCGCGAAAATCTGCGCGAGATGCTCTCGCTGGCCGGTTACCAGGTGCTCACTGCTGACCATGGCCGCGAAGCTCTGCGAGTAGCTGCACAGCAACTCCCCGCACTCATTTTATGCGACATCATGATGCCCGGCATGGACGGTCACGAAGTACTCTCCCGCCTGCGGGCTGATGAGGCGCTGAAAGCCGTGCCTTTCATCTTTCTCACGGCCAAGGGCACACCGCCGGACATCCGTGCTGGCATGAATCTCGGCGCGGATGATTACCTGCCAAAGCCTGTGTCGCGCGCTGACTTGCTGAAAGCCGTCCGCTCACGGCTGGAGCGCGCGAAGCAGCAACAACGTTTTCAGCCGAACTTTGACGATCCGAAGCCGTTGGAGAAACTCGGCATCTCGCCACGCGAGGCTGAGGTGCTTCTCTGGGTGGCCCAGGGGAAAGGAAACCATGAGGTCGCCGAGATCCTGGGGCTTAGCGTCGCCACGGTGAAGAAGCACACGATTCACATCTTCGAGAAGCTGGGCGTCGAAAGCCGTACGGCGGCCACGCTGAGAGCGGTGGAAGCATTGGCTTGAGCGGTGCGTTTGAGTGAGGCTACCCTCACTCATGCCCGCACTCACACGTCGCCATATTCTTCAGCAAGCCGGAGCCGGGTTTGGCGGGCTGGCTTTACAGTCGTTGATGGGCTCTGACGGGCTGCTGACGAACACGAACCCGCTGGCATCACGCGCACCTCATTTTGCCCCGAAGGCGAAGTCGGTGATCTTCCTGTTCATGTATGGCGGGCCGTCGCATGTGGATCTTTTTGATCCGAAGCCGGAGCTGGCGCGCTGGCATGGAAAGGCCATCCCGGTGTGGAAGAAGGAGGACGCATTCATGGGCGGGAAGACGAAGAACGTGGCGATGCAAAGCCCGTATCGTTTCGCGAAACATGGGCAGGCGGGGATCGACATGGCGGAGGTGTACCCGAACCTCGCGCGTCATGCGGATAGCCTGTGCATGATCCGCTCCATGCATGCGGAGAGTAACAATCACGCGCCTGCGCTCTTCCAGATGAACTCGGGTTTTACCCAAGCAGGCAGGCCGAGCATGGGCTCGTGGGTGACGTATGGGCTCGGCTCCGAAAGCGAGAACCTTCCTGCCTTTGTCGTGCTGCTGGACAAGCTCGGCGCGCCGGTGAATGGCGCGATGAATTGGTCGAACGGCTTTATGCCCGCCTCATATCAAGGCGTGCCTTTCCGCAGCAGCGGCGAGCCTATCGCGTATCTGACGCCGCCGAAGAATGTGAGCGCGACTCAGCAGCGCGCGCGGCTGGATTTGCTCAAGCAATGGAACGCTGAGTATGCGGCTGCAAACCCGGTGGAGACCGCTCTCGCCGCGCGGCTGAACGCGTATGAGCTGGCTTTCCGAATGCAGATGAGCGCCACGGAATGCACGGACTTGAAAGGTGAATCCGCAGCCGTGCGCCAGATGTATGGGCTTGATCATCCGACGACGGCGCACTTCGGCAAAAACTGCCTGCTCGCGCGGCGACTCGTTGAGCGCGGTGTGCGCTTCGTGCAGGTGTACAGCGGCGGCAATGAAGGTCCGAAGGCCTGGGATGCGCACGATGATTTGAAGAAGAATCACGATCTCCACTGTGCGGAAACGGATGGTCCCATCGCCGCGCTTTTGGATGACCTCAAGATCAGCGGGCTGCTGGACACGACACTCGTCGTGTGGGGCGGCGAGTTTGGTCGCTCACCCGTGGCGGAGAACGGCAAGGGCCGCGATCACCACCCGAAAGGTTTTACCATGTGGATGGCAGGCGGCGGTATCAAAGGCGGCATGATCCACGGCGCGACGGATGAGTTTGGCTATGCCGCCGTGGAGAACAAAGTCTCCGTTCCAGATCTGCACGCGACGATCCTGCATCAGCTCGGCCTCGATCACGAGAAGCTCACCTACCGCTTCACCGGGCGTGATTACCGGCTTACGGACGTGAGTGGGGATGTGGTCCGGGCACTGCTGGCCTGAGGTGGGCGGCGACTTTGCGGGATACTGTTTGCCCATTTGACCTGACATGCCTCGCGACACACTGTCGCGCCCCGATTCCCATGCTCTCCGTCCCCGAACAACTCGAAATCCTCAAGCGCGGCACTGTCACCATTCACAGCGAGAAAGAACTCGCCGAGAAACTGGCGCGTGGAAAGCCGCTGCGCATCAAGCTGGGCGTCGATCCGACCTCGCCGGACATCCATCTCGGTCATGCGGTGGGCTTGCGGAAGCTGAAGCAGTTCCAGGAACTCGGGCACCACATCGTGCTCATCATCGGTGATTTCACCGCGATGATCGGCGACCCGAGCGGCCGCTCCACTACGCGCCCAGCTTTGACTTATGACGAGGTGCTTGCCAATGCGAAGACCTACACGGAACAGGCCTTCCTGGTGCTCGATAAGGACAAGACGGAGGTCGTGTTCAACGGCTCGTGGTTTAAAGAGATGCCCTTCATGGAGGTCATCAGACTCAACGCCCGAGTGACTCTCCAGCAGATGCTTCAGCGCGAGGATTTCAAAAACCGTGTGGCGAACGGCACCGAGGTGCGCCTGCACGAGCTTCAGTATCCGATCATGCAGGGGTGGGACAGCGTGGTGGTGCGCGCGGATGTCGAGATCGGCGGCAGTGACCAGCTCTTCAACATTCTCGTGGGCCGTGACCTTCAAAAAGAGGAAGGCATGGAGGCGCAGGTCTGCATGACCTTGCCGCTGCTGGAAGGTCTGGACGGCGTAAAGAAGATGTCGAAGAGCCTCGGCAACTACGTCGGTCTCACGGATACACCGAAGGAGATGTTTGGAAAGCTGATGAGCATCCCGGACGAACTCATGGCCAAGTATTACCTGCTCGTGCTCGGTGAGGTGCTGGACACCACGATGCACCCGATGGAGGCCAAGAAGCAGCTCGCTGCCAAATGCGTGGCCACCTACCACAGCGAGGATGCCGCCCGCGAATGCCGCGAGGACTGGGATTTGCGCTTCAGCAAGCGCGACCTTGCCAATGTGGAGCTACCCATTTTGACTCTAAGCGAGCGCAAGGATGTGCTCGGCGTGGTGCAGCATGCTTATCAGTCGGTCTTTGATCAAACCATGTCCGGTGGCGATGTGCGTCGCCTCATCCAGGGCGGCAGCATCCAGCTCAATGGCGAGAAGCTCGGTGACCCGAAAGCCGAGCCTGCCTGGGAAAGTGGTGCCGTACTGAAGCTCGACAAGAAGCGCAGCGTGCGGATGGCGTGATGTGTTCCATTCGTTGCACCCCGCTCTGACAGGCGTATCAAAGACGCCCTGACCCGCCATGCCCTCTGCTTTTCTGCCCATTCTTGATGCCCTCCCGGCGCGCAAATCGCCGCTCATTGAGAGGTTTGGGTCGTTGCTGGAGGTGAAGACGCCTGCACAACTCGAGGCCATGGCGCGCGAGGCGCGGCAGATCACGCGGCGAAATTTTGGGCGAACGATGCGGATGTTTGCGCCTCTCTACGTCTCGAACGAGTGCGTGAACAACTGCTCTTACTGCGGATTCTCCCGCGACAATGCGAGCATCATGCGGGTGACTTTGACCATCGATCAGGTGGTGAAAGAGGCGCGGCATCTGGTGGACCAAGGCTTCCGCAACATTCTGCTCGTGGCCGGTGAGCACCCGAAGTTCGTGAGTGATGGTTATCTTGAAGAGTGCATCCGTGCGATCCGTGAGTTCGTGCCGACGATCGGGATCGAAGTCGGTCCGATGGAGGCTCCTGAGTATGAACGGATGGTGAAAGCAGGCTGCGAGGGGCTCGTGGTCTATCAGGAGACTTATGATCGAGTGATCTATGCAGACATGCATACAGCGGGGCCGAAGAAGGACTTTGACTGGCGCATTGCCTGCCCGGAGCGCGGTTATGAAGGCGGCTTCCGGCGCATGGGCATCGGGGCGCTTTTTGGACTGAGTGACTGGCGGCTGGAGGCTCTGCGCCTCGCTGCGCATCTGGAACATCTTTATAAGCACTGCTGGAAGTCCACCTTCACGGTGGCCTTTCCGCGTTTGCGTCCGGCAGCGGGTGGTTTTCATCAGCTCACAGGTTTTCCTGACTGGGCGCTGGTGCAGACGATTTGTGCTTTCAGGCTGATCTTTCCCGAAGTGGGCATCGTGCTGAGCACGCGTGAGCCTGCGCACCTGCGTGATGCTATCGCCCCACTGGGCATCACGAGCATGAGTGCAGGCAGCCACACGGAACCCGGAGGCTACACAGGCGCGGGCAGCGATGACCTGCACCAGACGGTGAAAGGCCGTCGTGTTG
>JBIKIA010000025.1:0-19550 GCA_044361885.1 Prosthecobacter sp.
CCAGCAGCTCATTCTTTGGGATGCCACCACGCTAATGAAGGTGCGCCCACTCAGGGATTCACTCGTCGGCAGCATCACCGCCGTCGCCTTTGATGCCGCAGGCACTTCGGTCTTTGCTGCCGATGGCGAGACGGGCGGCGCGGGCTTTATCCGCCAATTTGAAACCGCCAGCGGCAAGCTCCTGACCACATGGAAAGCTCATGAGGATAATCTCTTGTCCCTCCAGCTCTCCAATAAAGGCGACAGGCTGCTCAGTGGCGGTGCCGATAAGATGGCCAAGCTCTGGGACCCTGCGAATCACAAGCTCGTGTCCTTCTTCGAGGGGCACACCAATCATGTCCTCGCGGTGGCCTTCAATCACGACGCCACCCAGATTGCCACTGCGAGCGCGGATCGTGAAGTGAAGGTCTGGGATGTGGCCAGCCATGAGCAGGACGCCACGCTAGGCGACAAAAAGATCGCCTTCTCCGCGCTCGACTGGACACCCGATGGGAAATCGCTGGCCGTCATCACCGACAAAGGAGGTGGCAGTGTCCACACGGATCTGAAGAAGCACGATGGCACCCAGCGCAGCGAGGCGAGCAAGGAGCGCAAGATGTCGAGCATCGGCGAACCACTGACGAGCGTGGTCATCACGGGCGATTCAAAGTGGGTCTTCGTGGGCACCTTCGATGGCAAAGTCCATGTCTGGGATGCCAGCAGTGGCAAGATCAGCGGCGAAGTGAAGCTGTGAGGCATCGCAGGTGAAGCCTGCCCTTGCCCGAGGCGCTGGCTTCGCCATCATCGGGGCACCTTTCACGCATGAAACGCCTCTACCGCCAAGCCCTGATCGCCTCCGAAGACAGCCCCCAGCTCCAGCTCGGAGACGTGCTCGTCGAAGGAGACAAGATCATCGGCGTGGCTCCTCAGATCACCGGCGTAATCGACTGCGAAGTCATCGACTGCACGGGCCGCATTCTCCTCCCTGGCTTGTTCGACATCCACGTTCACGCCCGCGAACCCGGCCAAGAAGAGAAGGAAAACATCGCCACCTGCGCTGAAGCCGCGATCAATGGCGGCGTCACCGGCTTCGTCATGATGCCGAACACCTCGCCTGCCATCGACAACGCGGGCGTCGTGCGCACCGTTTTAGAAAGCGCCCGCCGAGCCCGCATCGGAGCCAGCATCTACACCACCGGTGCCATCACCAAGGGCCGCAAAGGCGAGGAACTCGCGGGCATCGCCGGCATGAAGTCCGCAGGAGCGGTCATGCTCACTGATGATGGTTTCCCCGTGGACAATCCCCAGGTGCTCCGCCGCGCCATGGAGTATGCGCGCGACTTCGATCTACCGCTGGCCAGCCACTGCGAGGTCAAAGAACTCTCCGGCAAAGGCTGCATGCACGAGGGCAAGATCAGCTACGCGCTCGGCCTGCCCGGCATCCCCAGTATCAGCGAGGAGATCTCCATCTCACGAGATATCCGTCTGGCCGAATACACTGGTGTTCATCTCAACATCCAGCACGTCACCACCGCCGAGGGCATGAGGACGATCAAGCGCGCCAAAGATCGCGGCATCCGCGTCACCTGTGAGATCGCGCCGCATCATCTCATCTTCAATCACGAGCACATCGGCAACTACGACACGCATTACAAGATGAACCCACCGCTGCGCACACCTGAGGACAATGCCGCGCTGCTCCAGGGTCTCAAAGATGGCTGGTTTGATGTCATCGCCACCGACCACGCACCGCACACGCCTTTCGAAAAGAACCAGGACTTCGCCAGTGCCCCCTTCGGCATCACCGGTCTCGAAACCGCACTGCCCAGCCTTTACGATAACTTCATCAGCAAAGGTATCCTCGACTGGGGGCTCATCGTGAAGCGCTACAGCGCCGAGCCCCGCCGACTCATGAAGCTCGCGCCCGTGCCGGTGAAAGAGGGCGGTGTGGCTGAATTCATCCTCTTCAATCCCGCCCGCACCACCACCTTCACCCGAGACTTCATGAAGTCGAAGAGCGTGAACACGCCCTTCCTCGACAAGACGCTTCAGGGCATGATCGAACGCGTGATCTATCGTGGCGAGGAACTGCTGGTGAGGTAGTTCCACAAAAAACCGCCAGCCAGATGCAGGGCATCCGACTGGCGGTGGAGTTGATTCAGAGCTGGATCAGTTGCCCAGGTTCTTGGTGCCGTTGACGCGGGAATTCACGCGCAGGCGGAGACCATTGAGGCGGATGAAGCCGGTGGCGTCGTCCTGATTATAGGCCTTCGTCGGATCCGCTTCCATCGTAGCAATGTGCGGATTGTAGAGGCTGAACTGCGACTGACGGCCAGCGGCGTGGATGCCGCCTTTGTAAAGCTTCACGCGAACGGTGCCGGAGACATTCTTCTGGCTCTCGGTGACGAGTGCCTGGAGGGCAAGACGCTCGGGTGCATACCAGAAGCCGTTGTACACGAGCTTCGCATACTCGGGGACGAGGCTGTCACGCAGATGCATGACTTCGCGGTCCATGGTCAGACTTTCGATCTGGCGATGAGCGAAGTGCAGGATGGCACCACCGGGTGTCTCATACACGCCACGGCTCTTCATGCCGACGAAGCGGTTCTCCACCATGTCCACGCGGCCGACACCGTGTTTGCCGCCGAGTTTGTTCAGCGCTTTCATGACCTGGAGAGGATTCATGGGCTTGCTGTTCACGGCGACGCAGTTGCCCTTATCAAAGTCGAGCACGACGTACTCGGCCTTGTCCGGCGCGTCTTCGGGGAAGACAGAGAGCGTGGTGAAGTAGTCGCGATACTTCACATCACCCGCATTAAACCAAGGATCTTCGAGAATGCCGGCCTCGTAACTGATGTGCAGGAGGTTGCGGTCCATGGAGAAAGGCTTCTTCGCACTGGCTTGGATGGGGATGCCTTTGTCTTCGCAATACTTGATCATCTCCACGCGTCCAGGGAACTGCGTGCGGAAGCGCTCATCACGCCATGGGGCGATGATTTCTAGATCAGGGGCGAGTGCGGCGGTGGTGAGTTCGAAGCGAACCTGATCGTTGCCTTTGCCTGTGGCTCCGTGGCCGATGGCGGTGGCACCTTCAGCCTTGGCGATCTCCACCATGCGCTTGGCGATCAAAGGACGTGCGATGCTGGTGCCGAGGAAATACTGGCCTTCATAGATCGCGCCTGCCTGCATCATCGGGAAGATAAAGTCCTTGGCGAACTCCTCCTGAAGGTCATCGACATAGATCTTCGAAGCGCCGGTCTTCTTGGCCTTGGCGTTCAGACCTTTGAGTTCGTCGTCCTGGCCGATGTTCGCGCAGAAGGCGATCACTTCAGCATCGTAGGTTTCTTTGATCCAGGAAAGTAGGACGGAGGTGTCGAGGCCGCCGGAATAGGCGAGGACGATTTTCTTTTTCATAGGGTTTGGGAAGGGGCGCGAGAATAGACGGTTCTGCCTCCTTGTCGAACAAAGAGGCAGTTGTCTTGAGGGTGACTCCCGAGGGGGCGATTTACTCGCCGCCTTCGGCACGCTCCTGCTGACCGACGAAGGCTTCCTTCATGGCAGCGACGGCATAGTCGCGGTTGAGCTTGGTGATCCAGCGGACGCTGATCTCTTTCGGGCAGGCGGATTCGCACTCGTATTGGTTGGTGCAGTTGCCGAAGCCTTCTTTGTCCATCTGGCGGACCATGGCGAGCGTGCGCTTGTCCTTCTCGGGCTGGCCTTGGGGCAGCGAGTTGAGCTGTCCGGCCTTCGCGGAGACGAAGAGCATGGCGCTGGCGTTTTTGCAGGACGCGACACAGGCACCACAGCCGATGCAGGCGGCGGCATCCATGGCGGCATCGGCGACTTCTTTGCCGATGAGGATGGAGTTGGCTTCAGGAGCGGAACCGGTGCGGACGGTGACGAAACCACCAGCCTGCTGGACGCGATCAAAGGCACCGCGATCGACGATGAGATCTTTGATGACCGGGAAAGCGGTGGCGCGGAAGGGTTCGATCCAGATGGTGTCGCCTGTGCGGAACTTGCGCATGTGGAGCTGGCAGGTCGTGGTGGCTTTTTCAGGGCCGTGGGGCACGCCGTTGATCTGCATGGAGCACATGCCGCAGATGCCTTCGCGGCAGTCGTGGTCAAAAGCCACAGGCTCCAGGCCTTTGGCAATGAGGCGCTCATTGACGATGTCCATCATCTCCAGGAAGGAGGCATGATCGGGGATCTCTGGAGCGTCGATGTCCTGGAAGTGGCCGGGCTGACCACGGTTCTGACGCCAGACTTTGAGTTGGAGGTTGAGGAGGGACATGAGGGAGATTGCGAGAGTCGTTCAGGTCAGAGGGATCACTTGTAGCTGCGCACGGCGAGGTGGACTTCCTCGAAGGTGAGGGGCTCTTTGTTCAGCGTGGGCTTGGCGAGGTCGCCGGAGTATTCCCAAGCGGCGGCATAGGCGAAGTTTTCGTCATCGCGTTTGGCTTCCCCATCGGGGTATTGATGCTCGGAGCGGAAGTGGCCGCCGCAGCTTTCTTCGCGGTGGAGGGCGTCTTGGCAGAGGAGTTCGGCGAACTCCATGAAGTCGGCCACACGACCGGCTTTTTCGAGCTCGGGATTCGCAGCCTCGCCGGAGCCGGGGACGATGACGTTGTTCCAGAACTCTTCGCGGAGTTCGGGGATTTTGCGGAGGGCTTCTTCGAGGCCGGCTTTGTCGCGGGCCATGCCGCACTTGTCCCAGACGAGAAGGCCGAGTTCGCGGTGGAAGCTGTCCACGCTGCGTTTGCCTTTGTTGTTGAGGAAGCGGCCGGTGCGGGCCTTCGAGTCTTCGAGAGCTTTTTGGAACTCAGGATGGCTCGTGGTGACGCTGCCGGGAGTCTGCGTGACGAGGTATGGAGCGATAGTCGTCGGGATAACGAAGTAGCCATCAGCGAGTCCCTGCATGAGGGCGGAGGCACCGAGGCGGTTCGCGCCGTGGTCGGAGAAGTTGGCTTCACCTAGCACGTGCAGGCCTTGCAGGCTGCTCATGAGATTGTAGTCCACCCAGAGGCCGCCCATCGTGTAATGCACGGCTGGGTAGATGCGCATCGGCTGCTTGTAGCCGCTCTCGCCGGTGATCTTTTCATACATGTCGAAAAGATTGCCGTAGCGCTCGGCGATGGTCTTCTGACCGAACTGTCCGATGGCTTCCGCGAAGTCGAGATACACGCCACGTCCACCAGGACCGACGCCGAGACCTGCATCGCAGGCTTCCTTGGCGGCGCGGGAGGAAATGTCGCGCGGGGCGAGATTACCGAAGCTTGGGTACTTCCGCTCCAGGATGTAGTCGCGATCCGCTTCAGGAATTTGAGCGGCGGGCTTGCCGACATCAGCCTTATTCTTCGGCACCCAGATGCGTCCGTCGTTGCGGAGCGACTCGGACATGAGGGTCAGCTTGCTCTGATACTCGCCGCTGACGGGGATGCAGGTCGGGTGGATCTGCGTGTAGCAGGGGTTCGCGAAATACGCACCCTTCTTGTGGGCACGCCATGTCGCGGTGACGTTGCAACCCATCGCGTTCGTGGAGAGATAGAAGACGTTGCCGTAGCCGCCGGTGCAAAGCAGCACGGCATCGCCCGCATGGGCTTCGATCTTACCGGTGACGAGATCGCGGGTGATGATGCCTTTGGCGTGTCCATCGACGACCACGACATCGAGCATCTCGGTGCGGTTGTACATCTTTACACCGCCGCGATTGATCTCTTTATTCAGCGCGGAATAGGCGCCGAGAAGGAGCTGCTGGCCGGTCTGGCCACGAGCATAAAAGGTGCGGCTGACCTGCGCGCCACCGAAGGAGCGGTTGGCGAGAGCACCGCCGTATTCGCGGGCAAAGGGCACGCCCTGGGCCACGCATTGGTCGATGATGTTCACGCTGACTTCAGCGAGACGATGCACGTTGGATTCACGGGCGCGGAAGTCGCCACCTTTGACGGTGTCGTAGAAGAGACGATGCACGCTGTCGCCATCGTTCTGGTAGTTCTTCGCGGCATTGATCCCGCCCTGGGCGGCGATGGAGTGGGCGCGGCGTGGGCTGTCCTGGAAGCAGAAGCACTTCACATTGTAACCCAGTTCGGAGAGCGTGGCGGCGGCGGCGGAACCGGCCAGACCACTGCCGACGACGAGCACGGTGTATTTGCGCTTGTTCTTCGGGTTGATGAGCTTGGAGTCCTGCTTGTGCTTGGACCACTTCATGGCCATCGGGCCGGAGGGAATCTTGGAGTCTATTGCCATGGCGAGAGAGAGCTGAGAGCGAAGAGCAAAGGGCTGAGAAAAAGCGATGAATTAGCGACCGTAGCCGAAGAGCCAGATGGCGATGGGGATGGAGCAGTTGCCCACAAGGATCAGCGTGGCGTAGGCGTGACCGAAGAGTTTGAAGACGGGCGCATTGCGATGCGTGGTGAAGCCGAGCGTCTGGAAGAGGCTGCTCACGCCGTGGCTCAGGTGGCTGTAAAGCAGCGTCATGGCGATGATGTAGAAGATGGAAGCCGGAGCCCAGGAGAAGCCGTCGATCACCATCTTATAGACGTTGTGCACGGACTCGCCGTGGAGATCGACCTTGTAGGCGGCGCTGTTGTACTCATTGCCGACGCGCGCGGTGAAGTGCAGGAGGTGATACACCACAAAGGCCAGGATCGTCAGGCCGCTCCAGATCATCGTGTGGGAGGCCTTGCTGGAAACCTGCGCCTTGTGCTTGGCATAGCCGTCTTTGCGGGCCTCGCGGTTCTGCTTCGTGAGATGCACGGTGGCGATGATATGGATGCCGACGGCTGCGAGCAATCCGAGTCGGGCGATCCACACGCCTGCTCCGTGCAGCGAGGTTTGCAGCAGGTGGCCGTATTCATTGATGGCCTCCGGTCCGGCAAAGATGAGCAGGTTGCCGATCATGTGCCCGAGCACAAAGACGACGAGGACCGCGCCAGTGAAGGCGACGAGAAGTTTCTTGCCAATGGAGGAGGCGTAGAAGCGGGAAAGGGAGTCAAAAACAGCGCTCATGGGGGACGGGGCAGGCACATTGGCAATACGACACCCCACCGCAAGCAGCACCTGCAATTTTCAGGCTTTTCTTGTCTAAGTTTGGCCTTCGCCTGTGCCTTTGGTATCACTTTGCCACACGTCGGGCGCTTTGTCGGATCACGCCGATGGAATGTCCGCGCTAGTTTTCGCGTTGATGTCTGCCGCCACGCCCTTCATTCTGCTACCAACCATGCTCCGCACCACCTTCCTCATCGCCGCCGCCACCTGCACCGTCGCTCTCGCCCAGACTCCTGCTCCACCTCCGGGGCATGATCACAGTATCGAGATCCCCGGTTTGAAAAAGGAACTCTTCGCCGGCATCACCGCCGAAGATCTACTCCGCCCCGGCACCGAGCCAAACAGCGTGAAGGTCACCCTCGTCGCCACCTTCAATGCCGCGAACTACGGCATGAACTTCAACGGCTACTCCCATGGCAAGGCAGTGCTCACCATTCCCGTCGGCACGAAAGTGAACGTCACCTTCATCAATCCCAGCCCCGTGCCGCACAGCGCCATCGTCATCGACAAAGCAGACACGAAGAAGCTGCAAATCCCCGAGCCATGGTTCACCGGCGGCGCGAGCACAAAGCACCTCATGGGTCAGAGCATGGGCAAGAGCGAGTTCAGCTTCACCGCTGACGAAGCCGGTGAGTATGCCCTCGCCTGCGGCTTCCCCTCCCACGCCGTCGCCGGACATTGGGTTGCACTCAACGTCAGCGCCGAGGCGAAAGTCCCCACGATCCAGTTCGGCGATCAGCCGGCGAAGGAAGTGAAGTAAGCTTCGAGGGCAAATAGAACGAATTTTTAACTCGTCATCTGATCCTGCGGGTTTGGAACTCGCCGGGGATTTTCCCCCGAGTTGGGAACTCCGGGCACCAGCGTACGACTTTAAAAGTCGTTCTACTTCACTTCACCAAGTGCCGTTTGGCGAACTTCAGGTACTGCGTCCAGTCGTAGTCGGTGACGTCGTGCTTACCGGTGCGGACGTGGTAGGCGATGGCATCGCCGACGGGGAAGTCGATGGCGGGTTGCTCGGTGACGCCGTAGCCTTTTTTGCCAAAGAAGGCAAAGACGGGCTCGGCATGAAGGCCGGAAAGGAACTCGCCCTTTGGATCGGCCCAGGTGTCTTCCACGGCGCTGGCAATGTAGATCGGACGCGGGGCAGCGAGGGCGATGAGCATGTGTTTATCAATCGGGCAGGCGGCTTCGTTGTTGGCGTAGCTCGTGTAGGTCTTGGTGAACCAATGCGGGAAGGCCTTGGTGATGACCGCTGTCGTTTCACCGATGTTCCGACGCATGAGGGCGGCACCGCCTTCGCCGGAGTTATTCGAGATGATGACGCCGAAGCGCGTGTCCTGAGCACCGGCCCAGAGGGAGGTTTTGCCGAGGCGCGAGTGGCCGATGACGGCGAGCTGCTTCGCGTTCACGTCGGCATCGGTTTCCAGATAGTCGGCGATGCGGCTGAGGCCCCAGGCCCAGGCGCCGATGGCACCCCACTGGCCATCTTTCCACTCGGTGCTGGCTCCGTCTTTGCTGAGCACGGCGCGCAGGCCCTCCTTCCAGCCGTCGGCATGGTCGGGCTCGATGTCGCCATAATAATAAGTGGCCACGGCGCAGCCCTGATCGATGATCATCTCCAGCGGCCAGCGACTGGCTTCATTGCCCCGGCTGTCTTCGGTGGCGCGATTGTCCACGACGCCTTTCTCCTTGCTCGGGCGCAGCCAGCGGGTGGAGAGCGGCACGTCCTTTTCGAGACTCACGGCATGGTTTCCACCGAAGCTCGGCCCCACAAAGCAGGGGGCGGGTTTGCCGAGGGCGTTCGGCGTGTAAAGCATGACCTCCATGCCCTGCCAGGCCGGATGCCCGGGCAGGGAGATGTGGATGAACTTCCGCGTGGCCTTGCCGCCGAGGGCGTCTTTTTTCACCTGCGTGACCTTGAACTCGACCTTGCCCCAGGTCGCGGGGGCGGGCGTCTTGCCGAAGACGTGCTGCTCAAAGAGCGCCAGGACCTCTGGGCGGCGCGTGTTTGTCCAGGCTTCCGCCGTCTTGATCGCGTCACCATCGGCGGTCTTCGAAAGCTCCGGCAGCGTGTAGGGTGCGATCTTGGATTCGTCGTAGTTGGCGGTCTTTTGCTGAGCTTCGGCAAAGTCTTCGCCGAGGAGAAGGGCGGTGGTCATCAGGACGGGGAGGAAGGTTCGGGACATGGCGATGAGTCAAACGAAGTCCGTCCCCGAGATCAATCCTGCTCTCGCCGACGTCCGCAGATTTTCCCGGGGCAAGGAGCCCTCTCCGTTCCCGATGCAAGAAATGTCCCGGCGGCATCGGTTATCAGTCTTGCCCTCCCCCATGACTTCCCCGATCGCCCTGCAAGATGCCCTGAACCGCCGCCTCTTCCTCCGCAACAGCGCGGCGGCCCTCAGTTCCACCGCCCTCGGCTCCCTGCTGGCCGGAGCCACGCCCCTGCATCACGCACCGAAGGCCAAGCGCATCATCTATCTCTTCCAGTCCGGCGCGCCGTCGCAGATGGATCTCTTCGATCCGAAGCCGCAGATGGCGAAAGAGCGCGGCAAAGACCTCCCCGAATCCATTCGCAAAGGTCAGCGCCTCACCACTATGACCTCGGGGCAGAAGAACTTCCCCATCGCGCCATCGATGTTCAAGTTCGCCCAGCACGGGAAGGGCGGCGTCTGGCTCAGCGAACTTTGGAAGCATCTCCCCAGCGTGGCGGATGAACTCTGCGTGATCCGCTCCATGCACACGGAGGCCATCAACCATGACCCCGCCATCACCTTCTGCCAGACCGGCAGCCAGCTCGCCGGGCGGCCCAGCATCGGCTCTTGGCTCAGCTACGGCCTCGGCAGTGCGAATCAGGATCTGCCCGCCTACGTCGTCATGACCTCCTTCGGCACTGGCAGGCCTGACGACCAGCCCCTCTACGACCGCCTCTGGAGCAGCGGCTTTCTCCCCACCCAGCATCAGGGCGTCAAATTCCGCAACAAAGGCGACCCCGTCCTCTTCCTCTCCAACCCCGCCGGTGTCTCCCGTGAGATGCGACGCGGTATGTTGGATGAGCTTGCTACGCTGAACCAAAAGGACCACGTCGCCTTTGGTGATCCCGAGACCACCGCGCGCATCGCCCAATACGAGATGGCCTTCCGCATGCAGACCAGCGTCCCCGATCTCGTGGACATCTCGAAGGAGCCCCAGCACATCCTCGATCTCTACGGCCCCGATGTGAAGAAGCCCGGCACCTACGCTGCCAACTGCCTCCTCGCACGCCGTCTCGCCGAACGTGATGTCCGCTGCATCCAGCTCTTCCACATGGGCTGGGATCACCACGGCGGTCTGCCGAAAGCCATCCAGGGTCAGATCAACGACACCGACCAGCCCACCACCGCTCTCATCAAAGACCTCAAACAACGCGGCCTCCTCGATGACACCCTCATCGTCTGGGGCGGTGAATTTGGCCGCACCATCTACAGCCAGGGCGCTCTCACTGAGACGAATTACGGACGCGATCACCACCCGCGCTGCTTCTCCATGTTCATGGCCGGAGCCGGCGTGAAGAAAGGCATGACCTACGGTGAGACGGACGACTACAGCTACAACATCGTCAAAGACCCCGTCCATGTGCACGACCTGAACGCCACCCTCATGCACCTCCTCGGCGTCGATCACGAACGCCTCACCTACCGCTTCCAAGGCCGCGACTACCGCCTCACCGACATCCACGGCACCCTCGTGAAGCCTGTGCTCGCGTGAGGTCGATGATGGATGTCTGGAATGCCAGTGCTACCCAACTCATGCGCCATCTCTTTTTCTTCCTTTTGCTCGCCAACGCCTCAGCGGCCGAGCTTTCTGTCACCGCCTATCCCTCCATTCAGGCGGCTTTGGACGCGAATCCGAACCGGATGATCTTCGTCCCGGCGGGCGATTACCCGATCCAAGAAAAGATCCGCATTCGCGGTGAGCGCAGCGGCCTGTTTGGCCCTGGGCGCATCATTCAGGAAAATGCGGAGCAGCCGATCATCGTGATCGAAGAGGCCAAGGAGGCGGAGGTCCGTGACCTCACCCTGACACGCCCCGAGGGGAAGATGGAGACGCGCCTGGAGGGCCTCATCGCCATCAAATGCCGTGACCTCGTCATCGACAATGTGCGTGTCATCGACAATCGCAGTCCTGCAGGATCGATCACCCTTCGCGAGAGCCAGAACTGCCGCATCAGCCGCTGTCTCGTGCGGAATTACATGCGCGTCAGCATCGATGACCGCACAGCGAGCCCGGAGTGGGGCTACGCATTCAATTGCTCCGACGGCACGGGCATCAGCGTCAGTTACAGCACCGGCACACTCATCGAGGGCAATCGCATCATCGAAGCAAACCTCGTCCCCACACCCGAGATCAAGGCGAAGCACAAGCTCGGCGACTACGTGAAGAAGAACCCGCAGAAGGGAACAATCATGAGCCAGCAGGCATGGGACGCAAACTACACGGACAACTGGCAGCAGGGCAGCGGTCTCATCGTCACTGTACCGAGTGTGAGCGACCTCACCCGCATCCTCGGCAACCACATCGAAAACGCCGCGCAGGGCATCGACCTGCACTCGGATCATGTCATCGTCAGCAACAATGTCATCGTGAACTCCTTCATGGGCATGAAAGCCATGCACGGCAGCCGCAACGTGCTCATCACCGGCAATCAGTTCATCAAAAACTGCCTCTGGGCCATCGGCCTCATGCCTGGGGCCGCAGCGAACGCTGAGAACTTCGACGGCGGTTCCATCATCTCGAACAACATCATCTCCGACTTCGGCCATGGCGACGCGCAGTGGATCTGGGGTGATGAGCGCTCGCCCTTTAAGTTCGACACCGGCCAGCAGCCCGACGATCCGCCGCTCACCGACGTGATCGTCTCCGGCAACGTCGTCCACAGCATCGGCCAGCCGCGCTACAAATACGCCGTCATCATCGCAGGTGGTCCGAACACACCGCGTGGCATGCATTTCTCCAACAACCTCCTCCCCGCAGGATCACAGGGTGTGGCGAACACAGAACTGCCGCAGTGATGCTTAGCCGCGAAACTCGCGGAACTGAACATGCAGCTCCTTTTCGAGCTGTGTGAGCTGCCAGCGCTCTTTCGGGTGAACCAAAGCCAGCGACATGCCCTTCTTCCCAGCACGCGCCGTGCGTCCGCTGCGGTGCGTGTAGTATTCGAGCTGCTCGGGAAGCTGGTGATGGATCACAAAGGACAGCCCCTCGACATCAATGCCACGCGCCGCCACATCCGTGGCCACCACGAACTGCACGCGCTGCTTTTTAAAGGCGCGCATCACCTTGTCGCGCTCCTTCTGCATCAGATCGCCCTGAAGGACATCCACCGGCATACCCATGGCAATCAACTCCTGACAAAGCGTTACCGCTCCCGCCTTTGTGCGGCAGAAGATGAGTCCCCTGCCCTCCTTCTGACGCTTCAGGAATGAGGCGATGAAAGCCGTCTTATCCTCCCGCTTGCAGATGGCAAAGCGGTGATCGATGTCGCGGTTCACCACATGCGCCTGATCGATCTGGATCGAGTGCGCGTTCGCGGACATGCAGCCTTTGATCAGTTGCTGGATCGCATCCGGGAAGGTCGCGGAAAAGAGCCAGGTGCTGCGGCGCATCGCCGCCAGTTTCAGGATGGCCGCGAGCTCCTTCTTGAAGCCCATGCTCAGCATCTCGTCCGCCTCATCCAGCACCACATAGCGGACGAATTCCAGCGTCAGCGCATCCCGCTCGATCAGATCAAGCAGACGCCCCGGTGTCGCCACGATGATGTGAGTCGGACGGCGCAGCGCATCGATCTGACGATCCATGTCATCACCGCCCGTCAGCACCTCGGTGAAGATCTTGTCCGTGTATTTCGTGAAGCGGAAGAGCTGCTTGCCGATCTGCTTCGCCAGCTCACGCGTCGGCGCCAGCACCAGCCCCTGGATGTCCCGGTGCTTGGGATTCATCTTTGTCAGCAGTGGCAGGCCAAACGCCGCCGTCTTGCCCGTGCCCGTCTGCGCCTGCGCGATGAGATCGCTCCCGTCCGTCAGCAGGAAAGGGATCACCTTCTTCTGCACCTCCGTGGGCTTGATGATGGCCATCTCTTCGAGGCCGCGGATCATGTCCTCAGGGATTCCGAGTTCTTTAAATGTATTCGACATGCCCTGCTCTCCATCACGATTCGACCGATTGCCAGCGGGAATGCACCTCAGTCTGGCAAACGCCATTCGCTGGAGCGCATTGAGCTCACCGCCGCCGATTGAAGCGAAAACCGCGCCGGTCCGGGGCTGCTGGGCAATCGAGCCGCAAGGGAATAACGGTCATGCATGAAGACCTCAATGATATTGCCGTCGATGAAGACGCGCACGGTGATGGGCTTTGCCATGGGTAAATCGACAGGCAATTCGCTCCAGCATTCGCCAGAGGTGTCGAGTATGCGGAGTTGCTCACGCCTGACGACGATCTCGCCAAGCGGGGCAATGCTCACACGTGCTTCCTTCGTGTTTTCAGGGATTGTGAGGGTGAACTCGGCGACGAGACGGCTCCACTCGCCGATCTCTGACTGCCAAGGCAGACGCTCGAAGGTCTTGCCAAGCTTAGCAGGCAGACGGGTGCCGAGTTTCCCATCTGGCAAGGCATGCACTTCACGAGGCAACGCGAGATGCCCACCCCAGGTTTGTTTGCCGGGCTTGGCGGGATCGAGCGGAATCCAGCCAAAGAGGATGGGTGTTTCGCCCTCGAAGGCGATTTGCGCGGCGCAGAGATCTTTGCCGTCAAGCATGCCATCGGGGTCGTTTTCCCACGGGCCCAGCGGCGAGGTGCTGCTCCAATACACCGGGCGGCCCACGGCTCGATCGTAGATGCTCGCGAGCAAATACCAGCGTCCGCCGAGCGGAAACATCTGCGGACACTCGGGTTCGCCGAGGGTGGCTGGATCGAGGATGGGGCCGTGATCTTTCCACTGCTGCAAATCGGGCGAGGTGGCAAGGCTCACCGCTCCGCAGGTCTTTTTCGGTCGGCCTTTCATCCAGGTCGTCATGACGCAGCCGTATTGTTTCATCTCAGGAATCCAGAAGACGAAGGGATCGCGACGGCACTGGTAGTAGTCGCCAGCAGGAACGTGGAACTCCTTCGGCGCACAGAACCAGTGCAGCAGTTCATGGCTCACGGAACTGGCCATGCGGCCCTGCGCGTGGCCGTAGAAGCTGCGGAAGAGTTTCGTGGATGGATCATGAAACACGCCGAGCACGAAGTAGGGCGACATCCAGTCAGCGGGCTTCACTGGATCATGGCTGATCGGCGATTCAGTCCAGTGCAGCCAGTCGCGGGAGCGCACGAGCATGGCGTCATACTTTCCGGGCTTCAGGTAGTAGAGGAAGCATTCCCCCTCATGGATGAAGGGATGCACATCGCCGAGCGCATGATCGCGAGGCATGAAATGAATGTCCTGCGCCGGGATGGCAGGCGGGAGCATGAGCACGGCAACGATAAAATGGCGGAGTAAGCGCATGAAGGTGCGGGCAACAAGATGACGGCGATCCGCGTTCATGCATCCGCCATTTCACATGAAACACACACTACCGCTTCTCGTCGCCCTTCTAGTGTCTTCGTTAGCCGTGCTTCAAGCCGAAGGAGCGAAGCCCGACATCGTCTTCATCATCGCCGATGACCTCGGCTGGGCGGACGTGGCGTTTCACGGCGGCAATGCACCCACGCCCAATCTTGATCGACTCAAGCGGGAAGGCGTCGAACTCACACAGCATTACGTCGCGCCCGTGTGCAGTCCCACTCGCACGGGTTTGATGACGGGTCGCTGCTGGAGCCGCTTTGGCGTGACCACGCCGCAAAACAATCGCGCACTGCCATGGGATACGGTCACGCTGCCTCGCTCGCTCAAGTCTGCGGGCTACGATACCTGTCTCACAGGCAAATGGCATCTCGGCTCGCGGCCGGAGGATGGTCCGAATCACTTCGACTTCGATCACTCTTATGGCTCACTCGCGGGCGGCGTGAGTCCGTGGAATCATCGCTACAAAGAGGGACCGTTTTCCATCACCTGGCATCGGGATGAAAAACTCATCAAGGAGGAAGGACACGTCACCGAACTCATCGCGTCAGAGGCCACGAAGTGGATCGAGTCGCGTGGTGAAGCACCGTTTTTTCTCTATGCACCTTTCACCGCCGTGCATCTGCCGCTCAAAGAACCCGCAGAGTGGCTCGCGCGCGCACCTGCCGGAATCACCGGCGAAGTGGCGCGTCACTATGCCGCCTCGGTGATGCATCTCGACGATGCCGTGGGCTGCATCGTCACCTCGCTGGAGAAGAAAGGTCGCCGCGACAACACCGTCATCATTTTCACCAGCGACAACGGCGGCAACACCACAGAGAACAACGACCTTCACTATCCAGATGACCACTGTCCGAACGGCAAGCTCACAGGCAGCAACCAGCCACTACGCGGGCAGAAAGGCAGCGTGTATGAAGGCGGTACACGCGTGCCCACGCTGCTCTCATGGCCTGCAAAGCTGAAGCCCGGCACCTTCAACGGCGTCGCACAAATCACCGACTGGATGCCCACGCTCTGTGCGATCACCGAGACCAAGCCCGCGCAGGATTTGAAATGGGACGGCATCAATCTCTGGCCACAACTCAGCGGCGCAGAGCCGGTGAAGCCGCGCGCGATTTACACCGTCGGCCCCGGCTTCAAAGCCCGCGCAGTGCGCGACGGCGACTGGAAACTCATCGTCTCCGTCAAAGAGGCCAAGGGCGAAGCTACCGAACTCTACGACCTCGCCACCGACCCCAACGAAACCACTGACCTCGCCGCGAAGATGCCGGACAAAGTCGCCGCGTTGCGCGCACGAATGGATGAGCTTGCCAAAGCAGATCGCGACTCCGTGGTGAAGGACTGAGCGATTCACCCCAACCCCATGAATCTTCCCCACATCCTCGCTTCATTCGCTTTCTTGGCCGCGCTTCAACTCAACTCATCACTGACAGCCCAAGACACAGCGCCGAAAACGACTCAGCGCTTGCCGCTCGATGTGCTGGTGATTGCACCGCATCCCGATGACGAGGTGATCGGATGTGCTGGCATCATGCTCCAGGCGCTGGAGCAGCATCGGCGGGTGGGAGTGGTCGTGATCACCAGCGGTGATGGCTTTCCCGCCATCGCGGCGGTCGTCGGCAAGAAGGATAAGAATGAAGTCGGGGCTGATGATTTCCTCAAGGCCGGTGCGCTCCGCCAAAGTCACTCGGTGCGCGCGATGGCGAGGCTGGGTTTGCCAAAGGATGAGTTAGTCTTCCTCGGCTATCCCGATTCGGGCCTGGAGAAAATCTACACGATGAACGGCAGTGCGACGTTCCGGCAGATGTTCACGCGAAAGAGCGAAACTTATGGTGTGACCGTGCCGGACTATCATTCCATCAGGCACGGCAAACCTGCGCCCTATCTGAAAGCGACCGTGGTCGGCGACATTGTGGAGATCATTCGCGAGCGGCGACCAAAAGAAATCTACGTCACGCATGAAGCCGACACGCACGGCGATCATCGCGCGGCTTTTTGGTATGTCCGCGATGCCGTGCGCGAAGCCCGCTTTCAAGGCGACTTCTTCACCTATGTCGTCCACGGCTCACCCCCGCCGCAGCAGCCCGCCCGCCGCCTGACTCTCAGTAAGACGCAGGCGGAAACCAAACGCGCGGCGCTCATCGACCATCAGCAGGGCACTTCGCCAGTTCACGATCAACTCGCAGATGAATACATGAAGCCTGAGGAGGTCTTCTGGAAGGTCCGCCTTGTGCCGGATGCGCCGAAATGAAACACACCACGTTCACACACCGATTCTTTGGGTCATGAAACTTGTTTTGCTTTCCTTGTTCATCGTCTTCCTCGGCCACGCACGGGCAGACGTGGCCAACGATGTCGAATCCGCCACGCGGCGCGGTCTGGCGCGTGTGAAGCAGGCGGCGAGTGATTGGCAGGATAACAAGACCTGCTTTTCCTGCCATCACCAGACGCTGCCGATGCTGGCGGCACTGGAGGGTGAGCGAGTGGGCTTTCCTTTGGACAAGGAGTGGCTGAAATCTCAGGCGGACACCACGCACCGCTTCTTCACGCGCAGCATCAAGACGATGGACGCGGGCGAGCACCTCGCTGGTGGAGCAGGCACCACTGCGTTTGGCTTTTGGGCCTTGAGTCTCGACCAGCGGCCTGTTGACCCGACCACGGCGTCCATGGTCACCTACATGCTCAAGATCCAAGGTGTGGCCAAGTCGAGCGACCGAAAACCAAAGGCAGCGCCGAAGCTCGAAGATGGCCAGTGGCGGGCTTCCTGCCGTCGTGCGCCGATGCAGGCCTCGCTCATCGGCGATACCGTGCTCGTGCTCATGGGACTGGAAAAATACGCGACTCCCGAGCAACGACCGCAGGTCGAAAAGGCGCGTGCTGCGGCTGAACAATGGCTGGCCAAAGCGCCGATGAAAGAGCAGCAGGACCGGGTCTGGCGACTCTGGGGTCTGCACCATCTCGGTGGTGATGAGGCGCTGAAAAAGAGTACACTCGCAGCCATCTTTGCCGCTCAACGAGACGATGGCGGCTGGGCAGAAACCGATGACAAACAGAGTGACACCTATTCGACAGGTCAGACTTTGTTCATGCTGCTCAAGACCGGCACCGCTGCCGATCATCCGGGGATCATCCGCACCCGCGACTACCTGCTGAAAACGCAGTATGTCGATGGCTCATGGCTCGCCGAGTCGCATGTGAAATTCAAAGTGCAGCCCTACTTCGAGAACGGCGACCCGCATGGTGTGAGTCAGTTCCTGTCCACCGCCGCAACCGCCTGGGCGACTGCCGGACTGGCGCAACTTCTGCCCGCGAAATAGATGCAGCACGCGACAGCCTTTGCTGAATCACTGGGCCTGTGCTTCCCGATCTTCCAAGCGCCAGTCGGCAGTGTCGCGGGGCCGGAACTCGCCGCGGCGGTTTCGGAGGCTGGAGGCATGGCTGCGCTCGCTCTCACGTGGACTTCGCCTGAGGACGCGCGTCGTCTGATCGCAGAAGTTCGGGCGAAAACGGCTCGCGCTATCCAAGCCAACTTCGTCCTCGCATTCGCAACGCAATCGCTGGCCGCCGCGCTCGAAGCCGGCGTGCGCGTGATCACATTTTCGTGGGGCTTGCCAACGAAGGAAGTGCCGTTGTTGAAATCATTCGGTGCGCGCTTCGGCGTTCAAGCCACGACCGCTGAAGGTGCCAGACGTGCGCTCGATCTCGGCGCGGATTTCCTGATTTGTCAGGGCACCGAGGCAGGCGGTCACGTGGAGGCCACGCGGATTCTTGACGTTACGCTGCCGTCCATCATCGAAGCCGCGCAAGGCACCCCGGTCATCGCCGCAGGCGGCATCGGTGACGGCAAGGCCATTGCGCGAGTGCTCGCGAGTGGTGCCTCCGGCGCGATGCTCGGCACGCGCTTCGTCGCCACGCAGGAATCGCTCGCGCATGACATTTACAAACGCCGCCTCGTCGAGGCGCACGCCAAAGACACCGCGCTCTCCGTCTGCTTCGATGGTGGCTGGCCCCAAGCGGCGCACCGCGTGCTGCGCAACTCCACGCTCGTAAGTTGGGAAGCCGCTGGCTGCCCACCGCACGGCAAGCGACCGGGCGAAGACGAACTCATCGCCAGCGCATCGGGTCGCGCTTTCATCCGCTACGACGACGCACCGCCACTCAGAAACCTTCAAGGCAACCCCGAAGCCATGTGCCTGTATGCCGGAACGAGTTGCGAAGAAATTGGCGAGATACTGCCTGTCTCGGACTTGATGCAACGTCTGTGGCGCGATTGCCAAAGTGCAGTTTGATCATTCTACTCACATCCATGAAACGACTCCTCCTCACCGCTCTGCTGCTCGCAACGCTGGCCACCCTTCACGCCTCCGAGCCTCCGCACATCCTCATCCGCGAGGCGTTGCAGTTTGAAAACATCGGCGACAGCGGGCGGGTGCCGGGGACGATTCGGCTGCTGTATCAGCATCTGCCGGAGGCGACGGTGACGCTTTGGCCGTGGCAGCTTCATGAGCGCGAACGGGAAATGCTGATGAAGGCTTTTCCGAGGCTGCGCATCGCTGAGGGCGAAGTGGATGATGAGGGGGAGGCATCCACGCCCACGCTGGCGGCGGCGTGGAAGAACGCGGACATCTTCATCACGCCGGCGCGTCATGCGAAGACGTTTCAGGCTTGGGCGAAGACGGGCAGACCGTATGGCTTCTTCGGCTCGCACTTTGATCCCATCAGTGGTCGCACGACGCAGCGGGGGGGCGGCACCTTGGAGGAGTTGCGCGATGCGTTGGTGAACCTGCCAGCGGATCATTTCGACGGCCACTACAAGTCCCGCGAGGTCTATGAAGGCGCGTCCTTCGTCTTCGCCCGCGACACGTATTCGCTCCTCTATCTGAAGGGGCAAAAGCTGCTCACACCCATCGTGGAGTTCGGCCTGGATGGCACGTTTGGCATCTCGGTG